>NZ_JCALEJ010000006.1:0-225534 GCF_059813315.1 Mycobacterium sp. NGS11 | reverse complement strand
TCGTAGACCAGCGTCGTCACCGACGCGAGCCCGCACTGCCGCCGCCGCGGGTCGTGCCACAGCCGGCGGCCGGTCGCGTGTAGCCGCAGCGTCCACACCGGCAGTTGGTGGCTGACGCACACCACCTCGTGGCCGGCGCCGCGGGCGCGGGCCTTGTCCACCGCCGTCTGCATCCGGGCTGCGATCTCGGCGTACGGCTCACCCCAGGACGGCCGGAACGGGTTGCGCAGCTGCCACCACACCCGCGGGTCGCGCCAGGCGCCGTCGCCCGGGCTGACCCGTTTGCCCTGGAAGAAGTTGGCCGATTCGATCAGATCCGGGTCGGCGTCCACGGCCAGGCCGTGCTCGGCGGCGATGGGCGCGGCAGTCTCCTGGGCCCGTTCCAGTGGCGAGGCGATCACCGCGACGATGTCGCGGTGAGCGAGCGCGTCGGCCACCGCGGCAGCTTGCGCTCTGCCGTTGTCGGAGAGGTGAAATCCGGGCAGCCGCCCGTAGAGGATGCCGCTCGGGTTGTACACCTCCCCGTGCCGCACGACGTGCACCCGGGTGCGCTCGGCCATCAGGACTTCCCCTCCTCGGCTTGTGCGGCGGCCCTGGCCGCGGCGGGCAGGGCGTCGGCGATGCGGTCGAACGCGCCGTCGTCGAGCGCGGTCGAAACGAACCACGCCTCGAAGGCGCTGCACGGCGGGTAGACGCCCGCGTCCAGCAACGCGTGGAAGAACGGCGGGTAGCGCCACGTCTGGGTGGCCCGCGCGGACGCGAAATCTGTCACCGGGGTTTCGGAGAAGAACACGCTGAGCATGTTGCCGGCCCGCGGAATCTGATGCGGCACACCGGCATTCGTGAGCGACTCGGAGAACAGCCCGGCCAGGCGATCGGCGTTGGCGTCCAGGGTGGCGTAGGCGGCGGCGTCGGCGTTGCGCAGGGTGGCCAGCCCGGCGGCCATCGCGACCGGGTTACCCGAGAGCGTGCCCGCCTGATACACCGGCCCCAGCGGGGCCAGCCGCTCCATCACGTCGGCCCGGCCGCCGAACGCGGCCGCCGGCAGGCCGCCGCTCATCACCTTGCCGAAGGTGAACAGGTCGGCCTCGACGGGATCGATTCCGTACCAACCGCTTCGGCTGACCCGGAAGCCGGTCATCACCTCGTCGATGATCAGCAGCGCGCCGTGCTCGGCGGTGATCGCGCGCAGCGCCGCGTTGTAGCCGGGTGCGGGCGGGACCACGCCCATGTTGCCCGGGCTGGCCTCCGTGATCACCGCCGCGATCTGCTCGCCGAACCGGGCGAAGCTCTGCCGCACGGCGTCGATGTCGTTGTAGGGCAACACGATCGTGTCGGCCGCCGTCGCGCCCGTGACTCCCGGCGAGGACGGCAGTCCGAGCGTCGCCACCCCGGAGCCCGCGTCGGCGAGCAGCGCATCGACATGGCCGTGGTAGCAGCCGGAGAACTTGATGACCTTCGCGCGGCCGGTGAAGCCGCGGGCCAGCCGGACCGCGCTCATGGTGGCCTCGGTGCCGGAGTTGACCAGCCGGACCCGCTCGACCGGCGCGACCCGCCCGATCATCTCGGCGGCCAGCTCGCTCTCGGCCGGTGTGGGCGCCCCGAAGGACAGGCCCGACGCGGCGGCCTTGGTGACGGCCTCGACGACGGCAGGGTGCGCGTGACCCAGGATCGTCGGGCCCCACGAGCAGACCAGGTCCACGTAGCGGTTGCCGTCGGCGTCGGTCAGGTGGCAGCCGCGCGCCTCGGTGATGAACGGCGGCGTCCCGCCCACCGCGCTGAACGCCCGGACCGGGGAGTTCACGCCACCGGGAATGACGGCGCAGGCGTCCTCGAACAACCGGGCCGACGACGCCGTGGCCCTGGGGACCCCGGTGGCGCGCGCGGTCGCCTGATCACTGCTTCCCATGACGACCAGTGTCCCAGCCCGCGCGGCACGTTCCACTACAGGGTGTAGCAGAACGTGCTATCAGTGGGCGGCGCGCTGGTTAGTCGGCGTCCTGCTGGCCGGCTTCCTGCGCCGCGATGAAGTTGCGGCGCGCGGCCTCGCGTTCTTTTGCCGCCGTCCGCCGGTGCGCGGCGACATCGCCGAGGCCCTCCGCGACGGCTCGTTCCGCGACTTCGGCGGCGCGCTCGTGCGCGGCACCGGCTTCGTAGTGACGCTGGACCGAGCGTTGATGGGCCGCCTGGTCGCGCAGGCTGGATTGCTCGGCGTGCTCGGCGGCACGCTCCACGTCGTCCGCGGTGACGGCCTGGCCCGCGGACAGCTCCTGCCCCCGGCGCAGCAGCTCCTCGGCGCGCTGGGCGGCCTCGTTACCCGCTGCCTCTCCCATGAGACGACAGTAGACCGATTGATGCGCCGAGGCGGGGTTGTCCTCGTCCCGCGCCTGCGAGTTGGATAGCGGTATGCAACTCCCAGAAGGGCTCGCCCGGTTCAACCGTCACGTCACCAACCCGATTCAGCGGATGTGGGCCGGTTGGCTCCCGCCGTTCGGGATCGTCGAGCATGTTGGACGCCGCTCGGGCAAGACGTACCGAACACCGGTGAACGTGTTCAACACCGAGGTCAACGGCAAACCCGGGGTGGCCATCGTGCTGACCTACGGCCCCGACCGGGATTGGCTGAAGAACCTGAAGGCGGCGGGCGGTGGCCGGCTGCGCAGCAAGGGCAAGACCATCGACATCGCGGATCCGCGCGTGGTCACCAGGGACGAGGCGGCGGCGTACGTAACACGCGGGGTGCGACGGGTTTTCGCCCGGCTGCCGTTCGAGCAAGCGGTACTGCTCACGCGGACTTCCTGACACCATGCGGATCGCGGCGATCGTCGAGCGGGCGGTCGCCCTCGCCGGCGGGCCACGCGGCGGTCCGGCCAACGCGGTGGTCGACTTCTCCCACCACACGGTCTCGCTGGTCGCAGTCGTCACCGATGTGATCCGGCACGGGCGGCCCGTGGTGGGCGTGGCTTTCGATTCGATCGGCCGGTTCGCCCAGAGTGGAATCCTGCGCGACCGGATGATCCCGAGGCTGCTCGCGGCGTCTCCCGATGTGCTGCTGGACCCCTCCGGATACCTCGACCCCGCGGCGGTTCTGGCGTGCGCGCTCACCGACGAGAAGCCCGGCGGTCATGGCGATCGGGCGGCGGCCGCGGCCGCGCTGGAACTGGCCTGCTGGGACTTGAACGCGAAACTGCGCGACGAGCCGGCCTGCGTGACCATCGCCCGCCACGCCGGACGCGACCCCGCGCCGTCGGTGCCGGTGTACGCCGCCGGTGGCTACTACTACGCCGACGGCGGCGTCGAGCGGTTGCGCGCGGAAATGCGCGGGTATCTCGACGCCGGCTATGACGCGGTCAAGGTGAAGATCGGCGGAGCCGCGTTGGCCGAGGACCTCGCGCGGATCGATGCCGTCGTCGACATCGTCGGCGACGCGGGGCGAGTCGCCGTAGACGCCAACGGCCGGTTCGGCCGGACCGAGGCAACCCGCTGGGCGAACGCGCTGGCCCCCTACGGCCTGCGCTGGTACGAAGAGCCGGGCGATCCCCTCGATTACGCGCTGAACCGGGCGGTGGCGGAGTGCTACGACGGAGCGGTGGCCACGGGGGAAAACCTGTTCTCGATCCCGGATGTGACCAATCTGTTGCGTTACGGCGGAATGCGGCCCAATCATGATGTCTTCCAAATGGATCCGGGCCTGAGCTACGGCCTGACCGAATACATCCGGATGCTTGACGTCGCGGCGTCGCATGGCTTTGATCGCCGCTTCGCGTTCCCACACGGCGGCCACCTGATCAACCTGCATGTCGCGGCCGGGCTGGGCCTGGGCGGATGCGAGGCCTACCCCGGCGTGTTCGCCCCGTTCGGCGGCTACTCCGATGGGTGCGCGCTGTCAACGGGCCGGGTCTCGCCGACCGACGCCGCGGGCTTCGGGCTCGAGCAGAAGGCGGGGCTGGCCGAACTGATCGCCGAGCTGACCGACGGGAGATGGCGCGGATGAAGATCGCCGTAATCGGTTGCGGTGCCATGGGTTCCATCTATGCCGCGAGGCTGGCGGCGGCGGGCAACGAGGTGCTGGCCGTGGACCGCCATCGGGCCGGCATCGACCAGATCGCCCGGCACGGGCTGCGGGTCACCGGCCCGGGCTACGACCAGGTGGTGGCGCTGCGGGCGAGCACCACCGCGCCGGACGAGGCGATGGACCTGATCGTGCTCGCCGTCAAGGCGGCCGACGTGACAGCCGGTGCGCGACAAGCCCTTTCGATGCTGGGTCCGGCCACGCCGGTGCTGACCATCCAGAACGGCCTGGGATCGGCGGAGACGGTGGCGGGCATCGTCGGCGAGGAGCGGGCCGCGGTCGGAATCGCCAGCGGATTCGGCGCGGCGACCGTGGCCCCCGGACATGTCCGGCACAACGCCATGAAGGCGATGCGGTTCGGCGCGTATTCGTCGCTGCCGCACTCGACCGTCGAAACGATCGCCCGCGCGTGGACGGCCGCCGGATTCGATGCGGCCGCGGTCACCGACATCGCGGCCATGCAGTGGGAGAAGCTCATCTGCAACGCCGCCTACAGCGCCCCGTGCGCGCTGACCGGCATGACCGTCGGGCAGGTGATGGACGACCCGGAGATGGCGCCGGTCAGCCAGGCGGCCGCGACGGAGGCGTGGACCGTCGCGCGGGCGTCGGGCATCGCCGTCGCCGTCACCGATGCGGTCGAACACGTCCGCGCCTTCGGCGCGCAGATGCCCGACGCCAAACCGTCGGCCCTGCTGGACCACGAGGCGCGCCGGGTCAGTGAGATCGACGTCATCAACGGCGCGGTCCCGCGCCAGGGCGCCCGGGTGGGGGTCGCGGCGCCGGTGAACGCGACGCTGACCGCGCTGATCAAGTCGATCGAACGGCGATGGAGCTGACTGGATGTGCGTCACGGCGCCACATCGGCACCGGAACGGTCATTCCTCAAGTGCGAGTTCGGAATTGGCTAGCGCGTCTGAGAGGGAGTCCGGCCGCGCGATCGCGCGAGGAAGTACACCCCGATCACCACCGCCCAGGACAGCAGGCTGAGCCACAGCTGGCTGCGGGCGGTGTGGTCGAACGCCATTTGCACCAGCACGGCGGTGATTCCGGTCAAAGTGAGGATGGACAGCACCGGGTAGAACCACATCTTCACCGTCAGCTTTTCGGCGGGTGTCCGGCGGCGCAGGATGATCTGCGAGCACGCGATCAGCCAATAGACGAACAAGATGATGGCGCCCGACGAGTTGAGCAGGAAGAGGAACACCGTGTTCGGCGCGACGCGCGCCATGATGACGCACAAGAACCCGACCGCCGACGAACACACGATCGCGAAGTGGGGCACGCCGCGCCCGCTGAGTTTGACCAATCGGGTCGGCGCTTCACCGCGCTCGGCGAGCACGAACAGCATGCGCGACGCGGTGTACAGACCGGAATTCAGGCAGGACAGCACCGCGGTCAGCACGACGGCGTTCATCACCTGGTCCGCGCCGGGAAGCCCCAGGTGTTTGAGCGCGGCGACGTACGGCGAGGCGCCGAGTTCCACGGAATCCCAAGGCAACAGCGCCGCGAGCAGGAAGACCGAACCGACGAAGAAGATCCCGATGCGGGCCACCACCGATCGGGTCGCCTTCTGGACCGCGAGCTCGGGGTCGCGGCTTTCCGCGGCGGCGACGGTGACGATCTCGGCGCCAACCATGGAAAAGATCACCACCACGATGGCGGCGAACACCGCACCCACGCCGTGGGGAAAGAACCCGCCGTGTGCCTGCAGATTGGTCAGGCCCCCACGATGGCCGGGCACCAACCCCAGAACGTACGCCGTGCCCACGATCAGGAAGATCACGATCGTCGCGACTTTGATTCCGGCGAACCAGAATTCGAATTCGCCAAAGGACGACACCGAGAACAGGTTGGTCGCGGTCATCAACACCATCAGGCACAGCGACAGCAGCCATAGCGGCGCATGGAACCAGTAGTTGAGCACCTTCCCGCCGGCGACCGCCTCGAAGCCCACCACGATCACCCAGAAATACCAATAAAGCCACGCGACGGAGAATCCCGCCCAGCCGCCCAGGGCCTTGCCGGCGTAGTCGGCGAACGATCCGGTCGACGGGTTCGCGGCCGCCATCTCACCGAGCATCCGCATCACCAGGACGATGAGCAGACCGCAAAGGGCGTAGGTGAGGAACGCCGCCGGGCCGGTGTCCTTGATCACCACGCCCGACCCGACGAACAGTCCGGCACCGATCACGCCCCCGAGCGCGATCATGCTGAGCTGCCGCTGCGACAACCCTTGGCGTAGTTGCGGATTGACACCCATGCCCGGACGCTATCCGGCTTTGGGACCCGCAGCAACAACGACTTACAGGTAGAGGTCTCGATCGCGAATCAAAGCAGTGGCGACCACACTGATCACCGCCGTCGCAACCAGGTACCCGCATGCCAGCCACGGCGCACCGCCGAGCGCCGCGATCAGCGCGGTCAGGATCATCGGCGTGACGCCGGAGGCGTAGATTCCCGAGACCTGGTAGACGAACGACAATCCGGTGTAGCGCGTATTCGTGGGATACAGCGCGGAATACAGCGTGCCCTGCGCGCCATAGAACAGCGCGTGCACCGCGCCGAACACGACGATCATCGCCAGCCCGAACCACACCAGGTTTTTCGTGCCGAACAAAGCGAACGCCGGAAAGGCCGCCAGGCCGTAGCAGGCGATGCCGGCCAGGTACACCCGCCGCGGACCGAAGCGCTCGGTCAAGCGTCCCGATACCGGTAGCAGCACCGCCATCACCAGGGCGGCGATCGTCACCACCACAAGCACCGAAACCCGGTTCAACCCCAGGGCACCGGTGGCGTAACTGATGGCGAAAACGCCCCAGGTGTTGAACGCCGAGCCCTCGGCCCATCGCGACAGCAGGCCCAGCACCGTGTTGCGCCGGGAGCGCGGCTCGCGGACGATGTCGCGGATCGGCACGGTGGACGCGGTCCGCAGGTCCTGCAACTCGCGGAACGCCGGTGTCTCGTCGACCCGCAGCCGGACCACGATGCCGATCACGACCAGCAGCACGCTCAGCAGGAAGCCGACGCGCCAGCCGTAGGAGAGAAACCGCGCCGGCCCCAAGACGACTTGCAGAACGGCGAATATGCCGGTGCCCAAGGCCAATCCGAGCGCCAAACCGATCTGCGGAATCGCCCCGAAGCGGCCGCGCCGGTCGCCGGGGCTGTGCTCGACGGCCAGCAGCACCGCCCCGCCCCACTCACCGCCGAGCGCGAAGCCCTGCAGCACGCGCAAGACCAGCAGCAGCACCGGCGCCCACGCCCCGATCTGGGCCGCCGTCGGCAATGCACCGATCAGTGCCGTCGCGCCGCCCATGATGAGCATGGTCAGCGCGAGGCTGCGCTTGCGACCGATACGGTCGCCGATGTGGCCGAACACCAGGCCCCCGATGGGCCGCATGACGAACCCTACGGCGAAGGTTGCGAACGCCAATAGTGTTCCCACCAAGGAACTCTCGTTGGGAAAGAACAGCTTGTTGAACACCAGGCCGGCCGCGGTGGCATACAGGAAGAAGTCGTACCACTCGACCGTGGTGCCCAGCAGGCTCGCAGCGACGACGATGCGCAGCCGCCGGCGCTGCTGCTCGGCGGGTTCGTCGACCGCGTCGGTCAGCCCGGTGGCGATCCCGGCGTCGGGAACCGACGCCGGCAAGGTTGCGGCCATGGCCGTCAGTGCGCCGAGGCGACCGCGAACGGCGTCGCCGCTGCCGGGTGCGACTGGCGGTTGGGGTGCCGCCACAAACCCATCCGTTCGAGCAACGGCAGGACGCCCTCACCGAACCAGTAGGCCTCTTCCAAATGCGGATATCCCGACAGGATGAAGTGTCTGATGCCCAATTTGGCGTATTCGGCCAGCCGCTCGGCGACTTCGGCATGCGACCCGACCAGTGCGGTGCCCGCTCCCCCGCGAACCAGCCCCACCCCGGCCCACAGGTTGGGCGCCACCAGTAATTTGCTGCTGTCGCCTCCGTGCAGGTCCAGCATGCGGCGCTGGCCCTCGGATTCGCTGCGCGCCAGGCTGGCCTGCACGCGTTCGACGTCGGCCGGGTCGATCGCGGCCAGCAACCGGTCAGCCTCGGCCCACGCCTCGGCGGCCGTATCGCGGCTGATGACGTGAATCCGTAAGCCGTACTGCAGGATACGGCCGGCATCGACGGCGAGCCCGCGAATCCAGTCGAGCTTCTTGGCCACCGCGGTCAGCGGCTCACCCCAGGTGAGATACACATCGGAGTGCTTGGCCGCCACCGGTCCGGCGGCTGCCGAGGACCCGCCGAAGAACACTGCCGGTATCGGGTCCGGCGGGTTGTTCAGCTGTGCGTCCTGCACCTGAATGTGTTCTCCGGCAAAGGATACCGGCTCCTTGGAGGTCCACAGCTGGCGCACCACATGCAAGAACTCTGCGGTGCGCGCGTAGCGCGCCTCCTTGTCCAGGAAATCACCGTACGCCCGTTGCTCGTGCGGTTCACCGCCGGTGACCACATTGAGCAGCAGCCGGCCCTCGGAGTGCCGCTGGAAGGTGCCGGCCATCTGGGCGGCCAGGGTCGGACTCAGCATGCCGGGACGGAACGCGACCAAAAACTTCAATGTCTCGGTCGATTCAACCAGCATCGCCGTCGTCAGCCACGCATCCTCACACCACAGCCCGGTAGGCGTGAGGACGGCTTCGAAACCGTTGTCCTCGGCGGCCGCGCAGATCTGGTGCAGATACTTCAGAGTTGCCGGCCGGTCGCCGGACATCGCCGTGCCGTGCCCGCCCGCGACCAGATTCCGCGAATCGCCGTAGGTCGGCAGAAACCAATGAAACGCGAGACTCAATGCACCATCCTCTTTCGCCTCTGAGCACTAAAGGATCCATCCTTCTCAAAGCGGCGCCGGCGGGCGACGGTTGAAACCTGCGAGATTGCATCCCGGGCGGGACGCCACCTACACCGCGGCGCCCGACGGCCGCGCGCGCCTGGCCGCACGGCGTGGCGCCGCGCAGGACGGCCCGCGTGACCGCGTCTCCCGCTGTCCCGGAAGGCAATACGATCGCAATGATTCGGCGGGCGGCAACCGGCGGAATCGGCGCTACCATGACTACGATCCGGTGCGACAGGCGCAACTCGGCGCCGGAAGGTGGCCTAAAGGATCACCGCTGCGTGACCGAAAGGTCACGCCAGATCACACAATGCTTCCAATACGGCGTGGCTCGGCGGGTAATCCCCGCTCAGCGCGGCATCATTGCGATCATGCCTGACCTCACACGCCGAGCGGTGCTCCGGATGGGCGCCGGTGCCAGCCTCGGAGCCGCCGGCGTGCTCACCTTCAGCTCGCTGCTGGCTCCGGCCGCTTCGCGCGCCGCGACATGGCCGCAGGCTCCCGCGCCGTTCGAGCCGTCGGCGGCGGGCAAGACCCTGCCGACCCGGCTCACCGGGTCGTTCGTGTCGGCGGCCCGCGGGGGGATCAAGACGAATTACGTGATCGCCATGCCGCCGGGCCAGACCGGGGCGCTGCGCCCGGTGATCGCACTGCACGGGATGGACGGCGACGCCAACCAGATGATCGACATGGGCGTCCCGGACGGGCTCGCCCAGCTGGCCAAGGAGGGCAAGCCGCCGTTCGCGGTCGTCGGCGTCGACGGCGGCAACACCTATTGGCATAAAAGGACTTCCGGCGAGGACTCCGGTGCCATGGTGCTCGACGAGTTGCTGCCGATGCTGTCCACCATGGGTTTCGATACCTCCCGGGTCGGTTTCATGGGGTGGTCGATGGGCGGATACGGCGCGCTGCGCCTGGGGGCCAAACTGGGGCCGGCGCGGACGGCCGGCATCTGCGCGATCAGCCCGGCGTTGTACACCTCGTATCCGCTGAGCGCGCCCGGGGCGTTCGACAGCAACGACGACTTCGTGCAGAACAGCGTGCTGGGCCTGCCCGCGCTGAATTCGATTCCGCTGCGGGTGGACTGCGGCAACTTCGACCGCTTCTATTTCGCCACAAAGCAATTCGTCTATCAGTTGAAGACCCAGCCGGCGGGCAGTTTCTCCCTCGGCGGACACGACGTCGCCTACTGGCGCAGCCAGTTGCCCGGTGAGCTTGCCTGGATGGCGACCTAGCGGAGCCAGATGACACTTCGGGAGGAATCGGTCGCCGGCACCCCACACCAGTTGGGGCGGCGGACTTCTCGAAGGGGCTTCCGGCCCGACATCGAGGGGCTGCGCGCCGTCGCCGTGATCGCGGTCGTGCTCTACCACGCGGGCATCCCGGGAATCACCGGCGGCTACATCGGTGTGGACGTCTTCTTCGTCATCTCCGGCTTCCTGATCACCGGGTTGCTTTTCCGCGAGGCGAGCACCACGAACACCGTTGCGCTGGGCCGGTTTTACGGAGCGCGCGCCCGGCGGCTGCTGCCGGCCGCGGCCATCGTCGGCACCAGCACCGCGATCGGCGCGGCCGCGGTGCTGCCCCCGCTGCAGGCGCGCAGCGTGTTTCTCGACGGCGTCGCCAGCGCCCTGTATGTCGGCAACTACCGGTTTGCGGTGCGCGGCACCGACTACCTGGGCTCCGACGCCCCATCGCCCTTCCAGCACTACTGGTCCCTGGGGGTGGAAGAGCAGTTCTACCTGGTGTGGCCGGTGCTGATCATCGCGGTCGCGTGGTCGGCCGGGCGCATCCCGCGGCTTCGCGGAGCCGCGACGCGCATGACGCCGTATGCGGTGATCCTCGCCGTCGTCGCCGTGGCGTCGTTGGCGGCGGGCGCGCTGTGGACCCGCACCTCGCCGTCGTGGGCGTTCTTCTCCCTGCCCACCCGCGCCTGGGAGCTGGCCGCCGGTGGCCTGGTGGCGCTGTCGCTTCAGCAGTGGCGCCGGCTGTCGGTGCGGACCGCCTCGATCGCCGGGTGGGGCGGTTTGGCGCTGATCCTGCTCACCTGCACCCAACTCGACTCCCACACCCCGTATCCCGGCACCGAGGCGCTGCTGCCCGTGCTGGGCACCGCGCTCATCATCGGCGGCGGCGCCGTCACCGGCGGGCTGGGGCCCGGTCGCTTGCTGTGTCGCCCGGCGATGCGCGCGATCGGCCGCATCTCCTACTCGTGGTATTTGTGGCACTGGCCGGTGCTGTTGCTGATGCCCGCGCTGCTCGGGGAGCCGGCGGGCCTACCGGCCCGGCTGAGCGCGACGGCCGTCTCCGCTGGGCTCGCCGTCATCACGCTGCATCTGGTGGAGAACCCCGGCCGCTTCGCCGCGGCGCTGCGCCGGTCGGCGAAGGTCAGCCTGGCCGTGGCGGGCGGCGCCAGTGCCGCCACCGCGTGCGCGTGCATGCTGCTGCTCAACGTCATCCCCGCGCCGGTGGGCCACGGGGTGGCGGCCCCACGCGCCAACATCACTGCGGCGTCGCCGACCAGCGTCCCGGCCATCAGCCCCCAGGAGGCGGCGGTTCGTCACGCGTTCGATCAAGCCCGCGAGGCGCTCGCCGCGGCCGTCGGCCTGCGAGCCGTCCCGTCGAACCTGGACCCGCCGCTGGCCACGGCGCCCGCCGACAAGGCCGCCGTGTTCGTCAACGGCTGCGTGCGGTCCTGGCGCGACGTCGGACAAAGCGAGTGCGCCACCGGTGACACCGCCTCGCCGACCACCGTCGCGCTGATCGGTGACTCGCACGCCGCCATGTGGAATCCCGCCTTCGAAGAACTCGCCGAGCAGCGGCACTGGCGGCTGGAGACGCTGGCCAAGGTCACCTGCCCGCTGCAAGACCTGCACATCGTGAGCCCGTACCTGGGCCGCGAATACACCGAATGCGAGCAGTGGCGCGCGCAGATCATGGATCGGATGAACGCCGAACACCCGCGCCTGATCGTGTTGGACATGAGCCGGCGCTACGGCGCAGACTTCGCCTTCACCTCCTACGACCCGGCATGGATCGACACCGTGGGACGCACCGTGGCGCAGTTGCGCCGCACCGGCGCGACCGTCCTCGTGTTGGGACCCGCCCCCGACCCGCATGCGTCCGCGCCGACGTGCCTGTCCGCCCACCTCGACGACGTAAGCGCCTGTACGCCAACCAAATCCGACGCAGTAGACGGCGACGGGATCGCCGCTGAGCAGGCGGTGACGGTCCGCAGCGGGGGCCACTACGCCGACCTGACCGACATGTTCTGCACGCCCGACCGCTGCCCGATCATCGTCGGCAACACCCTGGTGTTCCGCGACGACAACCATGTGACAACCGAATACGCGCGGTTGGTGGCGCCGCTGATGGGCGCGCTCGCCGACCGCGCCCTGGCGCAGGGATGAGTTGTGAATGAACTTCTCGTGGCTGACCAACGTCAGATCAGTGAAGGACTTTTGGAGGTTTTCGGGTCATGTCACCGCTATTGCTGGTCTGCGTCGCAGTAGCCGCGCCCTTCGCCGGAATCGGGTTCCTCCACGTCCAGGACCGCTTGGAGCGCTGGGACTACGAGCGGCACGCGGACGACTGAGTTCGAAACTCGTTGTCGCGCGGCGGTTTCGGCTCGGCCACCCCGGGCCGCCCGTCCTGAGTCAGGTCGACAGCTGCGACCGGATGAGGGGCGCGATCTTGTCCGCCATGTACTGATGGCCCGCATCGTTCGGATGCACCCCATCGGCACCGATCAGGTCGGGCCGGCCGACGAACCAATGCTCGGCGATCGGGTCGATGAACGTCGCCCCCGCCGCCCCGGCGGCGCCGGCGAGGACGTCGCGAATCAAGAACATCGACGGCGGCACGTCGGCGGTCGGCCACGGCGGTCCGATCACCAGCAACCGCGCCGCGGGGGCCAGCCGGCGCCCCAGATCCAAAGCGGCGTTGGTCTTCACGGTCAGCGTCCCAGGATCGACACCCTGGTCGTTGCGGGAGCCGAAGAACACCACCAGCGCATCGTCGGGCTGGACCGCCCGGGCCGTCAGATCCTCGAAGACGCTGCCGTGGTCGCCCGGGGTGGCATAGCCGGCCCTGCCCTCGGCCGCCACACTGCCTGAGATTCGCGAACCCCGCGAACCGAGCACCTGCCAGGCGCGCGACGGCCACGATCTGGAACCCAGCCCGCCCTCACTGGTTCCGGTGGTGTACGAATCCCCCACCACCGCGACATGATTCAGCCGGAAGTCGAGCGTCAGTGTCTCGTAGGTGCGCACCTGCGCCGGACATGCGATGCCCACGCCCGCCAGAAAACTCAACCCAATGAGAAAGGTGGCCAGACGACTCACTCTCACCTCCACTGTCGACGGCATAGTCGGGTGCCGCCGAGTCCTCATCAAGTATTCCCCGGGAGTCGCGGCCGGCCGCTGAGGCGGCCGTCACACCGCGCGGGCCGAAACCGCTTCCAGCGGACGGTCGATCGGAAGCAGCTTACTGCCCGACTCGCCGGGATCGCTTGTCGCGGTGACGGCTCTGACATCGACCATCTTGCGCATCCAGCGGCGGGCGGGCTCTTCGACGCCGTGATACAGCAGCACCGAGGCGATTAGGGCAATCGCCAGCAGGCCGATGACGTTCCATTTCCATGGGTCCTCGGAGGTGTTGAGCTCGAATTGCTCCACGGCCCAACCCCAGGCGGTGTGCACCAGCTCATGCACCATGTACAGGCAGAACGAGATCTTGCCGCCGTACACCATCACCCGCGCCGACAGGACCCTCGGCAGGCTGCCGAGCCCGATGGCCAGCGAGATGACCAGCGGAACGAACAACACGTCGACGACGCCGCCGCTGTCGTTCTCCACCACTCCCGATATCGGATGCGCGCCAAACCAATACAGCACGCCCACCATCGCGGCCAGGAGTAGCAGGGAGACGTATCCCGCGACGCGGCGGCCACGGTCGCTGAGCCGCAGCCTGCGTACGGCGGCACAGGCCAGCGCTCCCGCCGTGAACTGCGTGACGATTCGCGGCAGCCAACTCCACGGCGTGTAGAAGTGGCCGCTGGCGAGCAACATCAACACCGGCGGCAGCGATGCCGCGAATGCCAGGACCATCAGGCTGCGCGCCCTGGTCGCCTGTTTCATCCGCAACAAGACCAGCACCAAGACGGCGAACAGCACATAGGCCAGCCATTCCGCGCTGATCGACCAGGCCGGGCCGTCCCAACTCGAATCGTCGAAGAACGGCACGAACCACAACTGCACCAACAGGATCTGGCGCACATAGCTGATCGCGGTGAGCTGCGCGGCATCCGGCGACGGCACATGGCCGACGTGCAGGGTGAAAACCACCCACAGGGCGGCGAGGTGCAGCGTGACCAGATACACCGGCCACACCCGGGCCAGTCGCAGCCACAGGAAATGCAGGGTCGCGCGGGTCGACCAGGACCGCCCCATGCGGTCGAGGTAGTTGTACGTCAGCACGAACCCGCTGAGGATGAAGAAGAGGTCGACGCCCTGCGCGCCGCAATTCAGCACCGGCGCGAGAGCGTCGCGGAAGTCGGTGGACGCATCGCCGAGCATCGGCCGGAAGTGGAAAAGCACCACCCAGACCGCGGCGACGATACGGAGCCCCGTCAGGGCCGTGATCTCGCCCCTGATCTCTACGCCCCGCACGCTGCTCTTCCCGTCCGAATCCTGCTGTTTCGTCCTGCACTCCGATTGAGTGGAAAATCTCGCCGAGTGAAAGCACCGACCAGCAACCGGCAGCCTTGGCAGCCTAGCAGCGCGATCGCCGTCATGCGGGGACGGTCGTGGTGTGGCACACCGGATTCGGGGTATTCCCTTTGCTCTATATCGCGCTAAGCGTTTGCTCAGCGCAATATCCCGGCGGGCCCGCAAATGTTTCTTAGCAAAGCGTTAGACACGGCTTTCGGTCTCCTTATGCTTGGCGCCTAGCGTCGGAAACGTCCTTTGGCGAGCGTCCAAGCACCGCCGAAGACGGCGCGAGCGCCACGGAGAGTGAGGGGTCCGCATGACGATCGCAGACAGCCAGACCGGCCACGACAACTGCGTGTTTGACTGCGCGGGCGCGCAGGTCCGGGCGCACCATCGCCACCTCGCGACGGTCGTGCACATTCGCGGCGAAATAACCGATGTGAACGTCGACCGCATCAGCGATCACATTGCGCGTTTCACCCTCGGAGAAAACCCTGTCGTGCTCGACGTGGCCGACGTCAACGGATTTGCTGAGACCGGTATCTCGCTGCTGTACGCGTTCGACGCCGATTGTCGCGCCGCGGGGGTGGATTGGACCCTGGTCGCCAGCTCAGCGGTGACCCAGGTGCTGGACGACACCGGTCATGACGCGAACTTTCCGATCATGCGCTCGGTTCACGAGGCCCTGCAGGATCGTGCGGAGGCCATCGCGCTGCGCCGCCGGATGGCGCTGCCGCTGGTCAAGAAGCCGCTATAGTCGCGCGCGCCGCAGCCTGGCAGCCGCGATGACCGCCAGCACCCCGGCGCTCGTCACCAGCACCAGCGTCAGCAGCAGCAGCTGTGGGTCGTAGGTCAGCGACGTGGTGGCGGGCTCTCCGTTCGCGATGGGAGCAACCGTCACCGTGTGATGCGAGTGCCACCAGCTCAGTGCCGAGCAGATGAGCGCGACACAGGCCAGGCCGAGCTCGAGCGCTGCGCGGTAGCGGGGGCTCACTGGGCCGCCCCGGCGTCGTCGTCCCGGTCCCCGTCGATCGATCGGGTGGGCTCCACCCGCTCCTGGACCAGCGGGGTCAGCGCGGCTCTCAGCTGACGATGACGGCGTGCCCACGCCTGGGCCGTGCGATGGTTGGTGAGTTTGAGACCGATGCCGACGCGTCCGCGCGGCACTCCGACCAGTTCGCCGAGCGCCCGGGCCGACTGCCACCTCGCCACCTCTTTCTCGGAGGCTTCGCGGTCGTCGGGCTCGGGATACACCTTGACGATTTCGCGAACCAGAATCGTTTCGGTGCCCTGGCGCAGGGCGTCTTCGGTGAGCTCGACCGAGACGTGGATCCGTGCGGCCTTCACCTGTATCCCCAGGAACGCCGATACCATCACCAGGAAGATCGCGGGCACCACCAGCGACACCGGTGCACCGCTCCAGATTTCGATCAGGACCATGGCTGCCGCCGCGGCCGGGCCGCACGCCAACCACCACCAGCTGGCGCCGGGTTCGTAGAACAACGGCTTGGGCGCGGCGTCGCTGTCGGTAGTCATCGCAAGCCCCATCTCACGAGAGCCACCCTGCCGCATCCGCGGCCCAATAGGTGAGAACGATGTCGGCTCCGGCGCGCCGGATGCTGGTCAGCGACTCCAGCGCCGCGGCGCGCTCGTCGATCCAATTGTTCGCGGCGGCAGCGCAAATCATCGCGTACTCCCCCGACACTTGATAGGCGGCGACCGGAACGGGCGACACGTGTGCCGCGGCCGCGACCACGTCGAGATAACTCATCGCCGGCTTGACCATCACGATGTCGGCACCCTCGTCGAGATCGAGCTCGATCTCGCGCAGCGCCTCCCGGGCGTTGCCTGACTCCTGCTGATAGGTGCGCCGGTCGCCGGAGAGGCTGGAACTGACCGCCTCACGAAACGGGCCGTAGAACACCGAGGCGAATTTGGCGGCGTAGGCAAGGATCGCGACGTCGGTGTATCCCGACGCGTCCAATCCGTCGCGAATCGCCCCCACCTGTCCATCCATCATGCCGCTCGGCCCCACCACGTGAGCACCCGATTCAGCTTGGGCCACAGCGAGTTCCACGTACCGCGCCACGGTGGCGTCGTTGTCGACCCGGCCCCGGTCGTCCAGGACGCCGCAGTGACCGTGGTCGGTGAATTCGTCCAGGCAGGTGTCGGCCATCAATACGGTGGCGTCGCCGAGGTCCTTGGCCAAGTCCCGCAGGGCGACATTGAGGATGCCGTCGGGGTCGGTCCCGGTCGACCCGATCGAATCCTTGTCCTGCTCGCGGGGCACGCCGAACAGCATCAGCCCGCCCACCCCGGCGGCCACCGCAGCGGCGGCCGCGCTGCGCAACGAATCGCGGGTGTGCTGCACCACGCCCGGCATGGAACCGATGGGCCGCGGTTCGTCGATGCCGTCGGCGACGAACATCGGCAGCACCAAATGCCTTGGCTCCAAGGATGTTTGCGCCACCAGACGACGCAAGGCCGGGGTGGTGCGGAGCCGACGCGGGCGCTGCCGCGGGTAGGCCACAGCTAGCGCCTGCGGCTCTTTTTGCGCGGCGGTGGCAGCGCACCCTCGGCGCGCAACCGCGCGGCGTGTTCGGCCAGCGCGTCCACCAGCGGGCCAACCGCGGCGGTCTCGGGCTGGACATCCACCCGCAGGCCGAATTCGGCTGCGGTTTCAGCGGTCTTGGGACCGATGCACGCGATGATCGTCCGCGCGTGCGGCTTGCCGGCGATGCCGACCAGGTTTCGCACCGTCGAGCTGGACGTGAAGCAGACCGCGTCGAATCCACCGGTCTTGATCATTTCCCGTGTCTCCGCCGGCGGCGGGGCGGCCCGCACCGTCCGGTAGGCGGTGACATCCTCGATCTCCCACCCTCGTTCGCGCAGACCCTCGGCCAGCGTCTCGGTGGCGATGTCGGCCCGCGGCAGCAGAACCCGATTGACCGGGTCGAAAATGCTGTCGTAGGGCGGGAAGTCGTCGAGCAGGCCCAACGAGGACTGTTCACCGGCCGGCACCAGTTCGGGGCTGATCCCGAACGCCCGGACCCGGTCGGCGGTCGACTCGCCCACACACGCGATCTTCACTCCGGAGAAAGCGCGCGCGTCCAGACCGAACTCGCCGAACTTCTCCCACACCGCACGCACCGCGTTGGTGGAGGTGAACACCACCCACTGGAAGCGGCCGTCGACCAATCCCTTGACGGCCCTTTCCATCTGGGCCGGGCTGCGCGGCGGCTCGACGGCGATGGTCGGCACCTCGATCGGCAGCGCGCCGTAGGAGGTCAGGCGCTCGCTCATCTCGCCGGCCTGATCCTTGGTGCGCGGCACCAACACGGACCAGCCGTACAGCGCGCGGCTCTCCCACCAGTTCAGCTTCGCGCGGCTGGCGACCGTCTTGCCGATGGTCACCACCAGCGGGCCGGTCAGCGGACCGGCGGGGTCGGCGCCGCCCAGTACCGCCGAGTCGGTCAAGCCGTGCAGCGTGGTTTCGATGGAACGCTGCTGACAGGTGGTGCCGTGCGCGGTCACCACGCACGGGGTGTTCTCGGCCAGCTCGTGTTCGATCAGGGTGCGCGCGGCGTCGGCCAGGTGCGACGACGTGGCCTGCAGAATCAGCGGACCGGGCGCCGCGGCCAGCGCCTCCCAATCCACATGTGGGTCACGCACGTCGGCGACCGTGTGCGAGGAGCCCAGCGGCAACCCCGCGTATGTCGGGACGGCATCGCTGGGGGCCAGCCCGGGCACGATCTCGATGTGCAGGTGGCTGCGCGCGATGGCGTTCACCTCGGTGATGACCGCGTCGACCGTCAGCGGGTCGCCCGCCACCAGCCGCACCACGTCGACGCCCGTCTTCGCCTCGGCGGTCAGCGTCTTGGCCACCTCGGCGGGGTCACCCAGCGCCGGGCGGATATCGGGACCGCCGGATATCACCGCGGGTTGCGCCTTGCCCTGGACGGCGCCGCCGTCGCCGTTCGGGGCGGCCGCCTCGGCCGGGGCCGGGCCGGAAACCGGCGGCAGGTCCTTGCCGATCAGGGCCAGCACCGGCTCAGGCACGTCCGGATCGGTGAACACCAAAGCGGCGTTCGCCAGCACCGTGGCGGCCCGGGTCGTCAGCAATCCCGGGTCACCCGGGCCGGAGCCCACGTACGTGATGCGGCCGGGTGTCGGCTTACGCCCTCGCGTCGTCATTGTCGCTCCCACGTAACTCGCAATTAATTTCCTCGCGCCGGGTCTTGCCGCGCTTCGCTCATCAGCTCTCGGGCGCCCAGCTCGAACAGTTCCGCGGCCACCGAAAGCCCAAGCTCTCGTGCCCGATCGGGACTGCCGATACCGGACGCGCGGATCACGTCGGACCCGTCCAGCGCCGCCACGCAACCGCGCAGCGACAGCTCTTCGAAGATCCGGCCCTCCTCATCGATGGACTCGACCACTTCGGCGATCGCGCCCACCGGTGCGGAACAACCGGCCTCCAGTTCGGCCAGCAGGGCTCGCTCCGCGGTGACCGACGCGCGTGTGTCGGCGTCGTCCAGTTCCGCCAGCACTGCCGCCAACCGGCTGTCACCGGCACGGCATTCGACGGCGAGCGCGCCCTGAGCCGGTGCTGGCAACATCTGCACCGGCTCTAGCGTCTCGGTGACATCGTCGAGGCGACCGATCCGGGCGAGTCCCGCCCGGGCCACCACGATCGCGTCGAGATCACCACTGCTTACCCTGTTCAACCTGGTATCTAGGTTGCCTCGTAGGGGGCGGATTTCCAAACCGAGACCCAATGCTCTAAGCTGCGCGGCCCGCCGCGGCGACGAGGTGCCCACCAGCGAACCGGCCGGCAACTCCGCGAGCACCAGCCCGTCCCGCGCCACCACCGCGTCACGCGGGTCGTTGCGTACCGGTATGGCCGCCACAGCAAACCTTGGGTCGTCGGCGGTCGGCAGGTCCTTGTGGGAGTGCACTGCGGCGTCGACACGCCCCTGTTCCATGGCCTCGCGCAGTGCGGTGGTGAAGACCCCCACCCCGAGCGACTCGATGGGCGCCGACGAGCGGTCGCCTTCCGTGCTGATCGTCACCAGTTCCGCCGGGTGTCCCAACGCGATCAACGCGTCTCTGACGACCCCGGCCTGGGTGGTGGCCAGCAGGCTGCCCCGGGTACCTATCCGGATCACGTTCGCCGATCGCCTACTCGGCGGTTTGCTGCGGGTTGCCCGCATCGAATCCGTTTGCGATGACTGGCAATTCGCCTGCGGCCACGGCATCGACAGCGGTCTGGTCGAGTTCGAAGAGTTCGCGCAGCGCTTCGGCGTAGCTGTCACCGCCGGGTGCGCTGGCGAGCTGTTTGATCCGCACTGTCGGCGCGTGCAGCAGCTTGTCCACCACCCGCCGCACGGTGCGCGCCACCTCTTCGCGCTGGGCGCTCTCGAGCCCGGGCAGCCGATTGTCGAGGCGCAGCAGTTCCGCCTCGACCACGTCGGCGGCGCGCTGGCGCAGCGCCGTGACCGTCGGTGTCACTTCGGCCATCCGCTGTCCGGCCAGATATGCAGCAACCTCGGTGGCGACGATGGTGCGGGCGGCGTCGACGTCCGCGGCCGCGGCGTGCGCCGAGGGTTCATGCTGCACGCGGTCCACGTCGACGACCCAGACGCCGGGCAGTCCGGCCACCGCCGGATCGACGTCGCGCGGCATGCCCAGGTCACAGATCACCAGGGGGCGCGTCTCTTCGTCGCGGTGCGCGGCGGCCAGCGCGTGGTGCACGTCGGCCAGCGAGATCACCGGCGTCACCGCACCGGTACAGCTGACGACGACGTCGGCGCCGGCCAGAGTGTCGGCCAGGCGGTCCAAGCCCACGGCGTCGGCCCGCACACCGGCGTCGCGGATCTTGCGGACCAGACGCTGGCCCCGGGACAGCGACCGGTTGACCACGTGCACGTGCCCGATGCCGGCGCGAGCGAGGTGTCCCGCGGCCAGCGCGCCCATCGCTCCGGCGCCGACCAGGACGGCGGTCTTGCCCGACAGTCCGCCCAGGCGGCGTTCGGCCATGTTGAGCGCGACGGAAACCACCGAGGCGCCCGCGGCGTCGATGGCGGTTTCGGAATGCACCCGCTTGCCCACCGACAACGCCCGCTGCGCCAGCTCGTGCAATATCCGCCCCACGGTGCGGTTGGTCTCGGCGCTGGCGTAGGCGCGACGGACCTGGCCGAGCACCTGCTGCTCGCCGACCACCGCGGAATCCAGGCCGCTGGCGACCGCGAACAGATGCTCGACGGCGGCCTCGCTGTATCGGACATACGCATACTTGGTGAGATCGGCCATCGACATGCCCGACTGCTCCGACAGCACCTGCCCGATCACCGCCAACCCGCCGTGAAACGCGTCCACCACCGCGTAGACCTCGACCCGGTTGCATGTCGACAGCACCATCGCCTCGGTCACCAGTGGCGACTGCAGCACCCGGTCGACGATCTTGCCCTGATCGGACTCGTCGATGCTGAGTTGTTCCAGGACGGAGACCGGCGCACTGCGGTGCGAAACCCCGAAAAGCAAGACGCTCACGGCAGCATCACCTGGCCAGCTCCCTTGCTTCCTCCAGTAACTGAACTGCTGTCCACGGTAAACGTTTATCAGCTGGGCTACCAAATAAATGGTCGGCGCTGGACGACCGCCCAGCGCCGGGCAGGTCAGCGGCCCAGATCGGACCGCAGCCGGGGCTCATCGATCTCCCAGTAGCTGTGTTCGCGGCCGTCGAGCAGGATCACCGGCAGCCGATCGCCGAACTCGGCCCGCAACGCCGGGTTGCCCGCCGCGGCCGCGGCGTCGACGTCGGTCATCGACAACCCGAAGCCCAGCTCGCCGGCCAGTTCGGCCAGCCGGGCGTGCACGCGCTCGCAGATGGTGCAGCCGTCGCGGGTCAACAGCTCCACCTGCGGCCGGCCGGCGTCCTCGGTCATGGACACCAGTGTGGCATCGGTGACTTGTGGGCCCTATCTACCAGCGGTTATGTTCCGACGATGGCCGACGAGACGTTGCGGGTGGATCCGGTGGCGATGCAGGGCGCCGCCGTCTCGCTGAGCGGTGCGGCGGAGCAGCTTTCGGCTCAGCTGTCCCAGCTCGACGATCAGGTGGGTCAGCTGCTGGGTGGTTGGCAGGGCGCGTCGGGGACCGCCTATGGAGCGGCGTGGGAGCTTTGGCATCGGGGTGCTCGCGAGGTCGAGCTCGGGTTGTCGATGCTGGCGCATGTGCTCGGCCAGGCCGGTGAGGCCTACCAGAGCAACGAGTCCGGGTCCGCCCAAGCGGAGCGGGCGGTGCGTCGTGGCTGAGGCGTTTCGGGTGGATCCGCAAGCGCTGGCCGATGCGGTGCACCGGATGGCGGCATTTCAACGCTACGCCGAAGACATGATCGCCGAAATCGATTCTCGGGTAACACGTTTGCACGCGTCGTGGGCGGGTGATGCCGCGGCGGCTCATGCCGAGGCGCATCAGCACTGGGTACGCGGCGAAGCGATGATGCGCCAGGCGCTGGCGCAACTCGAGAAGGTGGCCACGACCGCGCACGGCAACTACACCGGCGCGATGTCGACGAACCTCGACATGTGGTCGTGAGCGAATGGCGCCGCTGGCGTGTGACCCGACTGCCCTAGACCGCGCCGGTGCCACGGTATTGGCCAGCGGTGTTTCGCTGGGGTCGGTGATCTCGGCCTTGACCTCGGCCCTGGCCGGCACCGCGGGCATGGCCGGTGACGATCCGGTGGGTGCGGCGCTGGGCCGTGCCTACAACGATGCAGCGGCCAAGGTGATCGAGGCGATGACCACCACCCGCAATGGACTGTGCAGCATCGGCGACGGGGTGCGGATGTCGGCGCACAACTACGCGCTGGCCGAGGGGATGTCGGATGTCACGGGCCGCGCCTCAGTTCTGCCGACTCCGCCGGTGACGGCGCCGCTGACCGCGGCGTCCCATCCGCCGTCGGCGGTGGGCAGCGGCAGCGGCGCGCCGGCGGGATGGAGCTGGGTCGCACCGTATATCGGAATGATCTGGCCCACCGGCGATTCGGCGAAGCTGCGCGCCGCCGCAGCGGCGTGGACGACCGCGGGTGTCAACTTCACGACGACCGAGATCCCGGCAGGCGGCGGCATGATGGCCGCCATTGCCGGGCAGCAGATTCCCGAGGCCGCGGCCATCAACAAAGCGTTGGCCGATGCGACTGTCGCCACCATCAGCGTTGCGCGGCAGTGCCAAATGATCGCTGCGCAACTCAACAGCTACGCGGCCAAGATCGACAAGGTACACGCGGCGATCCTGGATCTGTTGGCGCGCATCTGCGATCCGCTGACCGGGATCAAAGAGGTCTGGGATCTCCTGACCGACGAAGACGAAGACGAGATCAAAAGGATCGCCGACGACATCAAAACGGTGGTCGACAACTTTTCCCGGGAAGCCGAAACGCTGGGCGACCAGATCAAGGCCACCATGTCCGAAGCCGCCACCGCCACAAAGGATATGGCCCACTGGGCGGACAAGGAGTGGGACCACTTCTTGCACGGGACGCCGGTGGGCAGGGCGCTCAACCAGGTGGGCCAGACCTTCAAAGGCGTCGGCGTCGAGGGCTGGGATTTCCTCAAAGGCCTGTACGACGTCAGCCAATTCCACGCGCTGCTCGACCCCAAGGGTTACGCCGAAACCATGACCGGCATGGTCGCCGGGGCTGGGACGCTCGTCGGCTTGGGGCCCGACGGAGGGCCCGGAGTCGCCGAGTCGTGGAAAGCGCTGGGGAAGGACATCACGCACTGGGACGAATGGAGCAGCAATCCCGCCGAAGCGCTCGGCAAATCGATCTTCGATGTCGGGACTCTCGCGTTGCCCGGTGGACCCCTTTCCAAGCTGGGCAAAGTAGGACACACCGCGGCGGATGCGCTGAAAGGCTTGAAGAAAGCGCCCGAACTTCTGAAACCACCGGAGGTCAAGCCGCCGGAGGTCAAGCCTCCCCCGGCTGCGCCCAAGCCGCCGGAATCGGGCCAACCCGCGCCAGCACCCGCGGGCAAGCCAGGGCCCTCGGGTAAGCCGGCGCCGGGACCCGCAGACGGTCCACTGCCGCACAGCCCCACCGAATCCAAGCCGCCGCCGGTGGCAAAGCCGCCGGCTGTCGAGCCGCCCAAACCGGCCGCGCCGCCGCCCGAGCCTGGGGGCAAACCGCCGGTGCCGGTGCCCCCGGGGGACACACCGCTACCCCATTCGAAACCGCCCGAGCCCGTGCCCGCCCACGCGCCGGCGTCGGCCGGCGAACCCCCGGCCGCGCCGGCTCCCCACGGTGGGCCGCCACCAGGAGCAGCAGCCGCGACTCCGGCCGCGCCGCATCTGCCGGGGGCGCCGTCTGCGCCAATGGGTGGGGGGCTCCCCGCCGAGGCGCCTCCCGGCCTAGCTGAGGTTCCCCACGGCGGGGAGCCGGGCGCTCCCCCACCGGTACCGCCGCATGATGGCACTCCCCCTCCGCCCGGCGGTCACGATGGGCCACACGAGCCTGGTGACAGCGGTCCACATCCGCCCGCCGACGGACATCCCCCGGGCGATGGCGACGGACCACAAGACTCACATCCAGGCGACGACGGTAGTGCGCCCGGTGACCATCCCGGCGGTGACGGCAGCGACCAGCAGCATCCGAAGGCGCGAGACGTTTTCCCTGACGCCAGTGAATTCGGCGAGCTTACTGAAAGTGAATATCGAGAACTCTTTGAGGACGAGTACGGTAACTTGAGGTATCCTGACGTTAAAGACCCGGCAAAGCCTTACGCAATTCCTGGTACAGTTCGCGATTTAACACCGGCTGACATTAAATCATTAGACGGCCGATGGCTCGATCGTATCGGGCATCCGGGTGGGAATTGGCTGGCTTTCGAAGGAACTCCATATGAGGGTCGCGCACTTCCTCATACCAGTTTGGATAAAGATTATTACCGTTTTAAGGTCGATGCATCAGCAGGACTACCGCCAGGTTGGAAAATAGAGTTTTCGAGGGCAGCACCCTGGTTCGGGCATCCCGGCGGCGAACCTCAATTTCTGATCCTCGCACCCGAAGGAGAACGTGCCGACGTTCAGACCCTGATAGATCGGTTCTTCTTGAATGAACCCTAGACACGAGGAGTCGTGATGGCAGATTTCATTGTCGATCTCACCATGTTTCCTGAATCCCTCCACAGACTTGTGAAGTGTTGGTATGTGTGGCAGGTCGTTCATCTGAGGGGTCAAGGGCGTTTGCCGGGTGACACACAGCGCGAGCCGCGGGGCCCAGAGACGCGCGAGGAGATATTTTGGGGACGTCGTCCACCCCAAATGGTCAACCGTAACGAATTGGCTTTGATTGACGTAGGCGACGTTTCTTATTACATGGCCTGTAAAGACGACTGCTACTTTATCGATAGCGAAGAGCGAGGTTCGCGGAAAACCTATTGGATGTTCAGGCGGTTCGAAGATGTTGAAAAATATCTCTTGTTTCTGATCAGTCAGATGAGTCGTCCCGGCCGGTATAACCAATCACCCGCCTTTCGTTGGTATCAGGAAGGCTTGGATCCGAGGGTGACGTTGAGTAAGCCGGATCCAGATAATTTTCCGGGACGGGTTAGTTTGAGAGTTGACCAGGAACCTACGGATCGCGGATGGATGGGGCAGAATGACGCCCCTGCGGGTTCTCATGTCTTAGTAATGAGCTTCGAGGAACTCGATTCCGCCCTTCGCGAGGGAATTCCCGCGGATTGGTTCACCGTCAACATTCTCGGCGACTAGCGTTCCCGCAACCCGGCCCCGGCCACGAACGTGACATTGGCGTCACACTCGGCGCCGAACGTGAAGCCAATGTCACGCTCGCCGGCCCCGGACACGTAACGCCCGCGCGCCATCTGCCCGATAGGGTTGGGGATCGGGCACCCGCTGGGTCGCCAGGCAACACAGCGATCTCGGAGGTTTGACGATGACTTCCTCTGGCCCGGCCAACGCAGACCCCACCGGTCACGTTGACCCGGAGTCGCTGGCCGCGGACGCCAGCGCCGCCCGCGCGATCGAGGGCATGCAGGAAGCCGCCGCTTCGCAGGACCATCCCCAGCCCCCGATCGACCTGACCGCCGCCGCCTTCTTCGACGTGGACAACACGCTGGTGCAGGGCTCGTCAGCGGTGCACTTCGGCCGCGGGCTGGCCACGCGCAATTACTTCACGTATCGCGATGTCGTCGGATTCATCTACGCGCAGGCCAAGTTCCAGATCCTCGGGACAGAAAACAGCAACGACGTCGCCGCCGGCCGGCGCAAGGCGCTCGCCTTCATCGAGGGCCGGTCGGTCGAAGAGCTGATCGCGCTGGGCGAGGAGATCTACGACGAGATCATCGCCGATAAGATCTGGCCCGGCACCCGCGAGCTCACGCAGATGCATCTGGACGCGGGCCAGCAGGTGTGGCTGATCACCGCGACGCCGTACGAGCTCGCCGCGACCATCGCGCGACGGCTCGGCCTCACCGGCGCGCTGGGCACGGTCGCGGAATCCGTCGACGGCGTCTTCACCGGCCGGCTGGTCGGGGACATCCTGCACGGCACCGGCAAGGCGCACGCGGTGCGATCCCTGGCAATTCGCGAGGGCCTCAATCTCAAACGCTGCACGGCCTACTCGGACAGCTTCAACGACGTTCCCATGCTGTCGCTGGTGGGCACCGCGGTCGCCATCAATCCCGACGCCCGCCTGCGCGCCCTGGCCCGGGAGCGCGGCTGGGAGATTCGCGATTTCCGGACCGCTCGCAAGGCAGCCCGGATCGGCGTGCCGTCGGCGTTGGCGCTGGGCGCAGCCGGTGGTGCGTTGGCCGCGCTGGCCTCCCGGAGGCAATCGCGCTGATAGGCTGCGCCGCGCAGACACAATTGACGGAGGGCATTGCGTCATGACGACCCCCAAGGAAGCCGAAGGACTCATCGGCAGCCATTACCGCGCGCCGGATTACTTCGAGGTCGGTCGCGAGAAGATCCGCGAGTTCGCGGCCGCGATCAAAGACGACCACCCGGCGCACTTCGACGAGGGTGAATCCGCGAAGGCCGGATACACCGACATGGTTGCGCCGCTGACGTTCCTCGCTATCGCCGGGCGCCGAGTGCAGTTGGAGATCTTCACCAAGTTCAGCATCCCCATCAACATCGCCCGGGTCATCCACCGGGACCAGAAATTCAAGTTCCACCGGCCGATCCTGGCGCACGATAGGCTGTACTTCGACACTTACCTCGACTCGGTAATCGAGTCCCACGGCACGGTGCTCGCGGAGATCCGCAGTGAAGTGACCGACGCCGACGGAAAACCGATCGTCACGAGTGTCGTCACAATGCTGGGAGAGTCTTCAAATCAAGAGGACGTCGAGGCAACCGCCGCAGCAGTTGCATCCATATCCGCAGGAAAGTTAGGGGCCTTGTAAATGTCTGGACAGCGGGAAACGGGAAGCACGCAACTCAAGCCGCCGGTCGAGAAGGTCCGGTCGCACTACGACAAGTCGAACGAATTCTTCAAGCTCTGGCTCGACCCGTCGATGACCTACAGCTGCGGGTACTTCGACGAAAACCCGGACCCGCAGAACCTGACCAAGACGCTGGAAGAGGCGCAGTACGCCAAGCGCAAGCTCGCCCTGGACAAGCTGAACCTCGAGCCCGGCATGACGCTGCTGGACATCGGCAGCGGCTGGGGCTCGACGATGCGGCACGCAGTGGACGAATACGACGTCAACGTCATCGGCCTGACGCTGAGCGAGAACCAGTACGCCCACTGCGTGGCGGAGTTCGACAAAATGGACAGCCCCCGCCGCAAGGAGGTGCGGATCCAGGGCTGGGAGGAATTCCCCGGCGACGTCCCGATCGACCGCATCGTGTCGCTGGGCGCGTTCGAGCACTTCGCCGACGGTGCAGGAGACGCCGGGTACGAGCGCTACGCCACCTTCTTCAAGAAGTACTACGACCTGTTGCCCGACGACGGCCGCATGCTGCTGCACAGCATCGTGGTGCCCACCGCCGAAGAGGGCAAGGCAATGGGCTTGCAGGTGAACATGACCCTGTTGCGGTTCATCAGTTTCATCCTCAAGGAGATTTACCCGGGCGGAAAGTTGCCGCAGGTCAACCTGGTCGACAAGTACGCCACCGATGCGGGTTTCAAGATCGAGCGGCATCACTTCATCGGTAAGAACTACGTTCCGACGTTGACCGCCTGGGGGGATGCCCTCGAAGCGCACAAGGAGGAGGCCATCGCCCTGAAGGGGCAGGAGACCTACGACATCTACCTGAAGTACTTGCGGGGATGCTCGGACCTGTTCCGCGACGGCTACACCAACGTCTGCCAGTTCACGATGGTCAAGTAATCGGTTCTCGAAAGGTCAACGCCATCGCGGATTTTCCGCGGTGGCGTTTCCTTTTGCGCGGCTCAGCCGAAGAAGATGTTGCGGCGGCCGGCCAACAGCCGGTACAGCGTCTGCTGAATGGTCTCGCGCACCTGGTCGGTCAGCTCGAAGGTGACCATCGGATCCTCGGCGTCGGAGGCCGCGTAGTCGTCGGTGTGGATCGGCTCACCGAACGCGATGTGCCACTTCGAAGGAAGGGGCACCAGGCCCACGGGGCCGGCCAGCGGAAACAGCGGCGTGATCGGGAAATACGGCAGCCCGAACAGCCGCGCCAGCAGCTTGACGTCGGTCAGCATGGGGTAGATCTCTTCGGACCCGATGATCGAGCAGGGAATGATCGGCGCCTTGGTCCGCAGCGCCGCCGTGACGAATCCACCACGGCCGAACCGCTGCAGCCGGTAACGGTCCTCGAAGCGCTTGCCCAGCCCCTTGTAGCCCTCCGGGAACACGGCGGTCAGCTCGCCGGCGGCGAGCAATCGGTGCGCGTCCGTCGTGCAGGCCATCGTGTGGCCGGCCTTGCGGGCCGCCTCCCCCACCACCGGCAGATCGAACACCATGTCGGCGGCCAGCAGCCGCATGTCGCGCTGCGCGGGATGCTCATCGTGCACCGCCACCGAGAGCATCAGCCCGTCGAACGGCAACACCCCGGCGTGATTGGCGACCACCAGCGCGGCGCCCTCTTCCGGCAGGTTCTCGATCCCGCTCACCTCGACCCGGAACCAGGATCGGAAGAACAACCGCAGCAACGGCCGGACGATCGCGCTGTTGAAGTGCGGGTCGAAGCCGAACTCGTCGACGCTGTAATCACCGGTGAGCCGTTGGCGCAGGAATCCGGCGACCGAGGCGACGCGCTGGGCCAAGTCATTCAGCGGCGCGTCGGCCGACGATGCCCCCGCGGCACGGCGGTGCTCGTCGATTTCGCGGACCACCGCGGCGATCTGCTCCGCAGATGCCCGACCTTTGGGATCGGAAAGCAAGGAGGGATGCTGGCGAGAGGACTCAGCACGTTGGTCCGCTCTCCGGCGCGCCGCTACCCGACCCCGATTCGTGTGCAGCGGAATGACATTCGCTCTGTTTTCGCCCGCCACGATACCTACCTGACCCCACCCCACGGAATTGGATTTCGGCTACCCCAGCGCTGAGCCAGGGCTATCGCGCGATCTTCCCAGGAGCGTACCCGAAGTGGGTCGATAATGGGAGTTAAGCTGCGGCCGCGAACGTAATCGTCAAACGCCTCCGCCGTCGACCATTTCGGCTGGTAGCCGAGCTCCGAACGCATCCTGCTGGTATCCATGACGCGGCCGTAACTCAAATAATCGAACTGATCACGACTGATCTCGTTGTAGCGGTTGGCTCGGCGTATCGAATCCAGGGCCCAGACGCCGAAACTCGGTACTGGCAACGGAATCCGGCCGGCCCGCCGAATCGCCTGCGACAGCATGATGATCCCGTCGGCGCCGATGTTGAACGTTCCCGCCTTGCCGGCCATCGCCGCGCGCTCCAGCGCACCGAGCGCATCCTGCTCGTGCAGCAATTGCAGGCGCGCGTCGCGCCCGAACATGGTCGGCACTAAAGGTCCAGCCAGATAACGCGATAGCGTCGTGTCCATCGCCGGGCCGATCATGTTGGCCAGCCGCAGGATCGTCACGGCGATGTCGGGCCGGCGCCGTCCCAGCCCGCGCGCGTAGGCCTCGATGTCGAGGCTGTCTTTGGCGAAACCGTCACGGAACGGTCGACGGCTGGTGCTGTCCTCGGTGAACATCACCGGGTCGTGAGCGCTTGAGCCGTACACCTCCGACGTGGACTTGAGCACGACCCGGCGCACCGAGGGCGCCTTCTGGCAGGCCGCGAACAGCTGCATCGCACCCATCACGTTGATCTCTTTCAACGCGGCGGTGCCACCGGATCGCGGCGCGTAGGACGCCGCCGCCGCGTGCACCACCGTGTCGACATCGCCGTTGCGAATCACCTTGGCTATGAAGGGATTCCGGATGTCGGCCCGGACGAACTCGGCGCGCCCCATCCGGCGCAGCATGTCCTTGCTCGGGGCTATCGCATCCACCGCGATGACCGTATTGATCATCGGGTTCTGCGCGAGCCGAGCCGTCAGGTAGCCGCCCAGAAACCGGCACGCGCCGGTGACCAGCACGATCTTGGGGTAGTGCACGGTGTTGCCTGCGGTGTCGCCCGGCCCGGCGTTCTCCCCGTTCGTCGGATCCACTCGAACAGCCTAGCGGCCAGGCGAGACGGCGGCACTACGCCGCGAGCGGGGTTACTTACCGAGTTTTCTGCGCTGCACCCGGGTGCGACGCAGCAGCTTGCGGTGCTTCTTCTTCGACATGCGCTTGCGCCGCTTCTTGATTACTGAACCCATGAACTCCGCTATCTGACCGTGACCTGCTTCAAAGATTGGACCCGGACACTTTACCCGGCGGAACGCACCGAACACCAAACCGGTATCGGCCCGATCGCCACGCAACCGCGGAGTCTAGGTGCCGCACGCAAGAGGCACCGTTTCCGGTCAGCCGGCGTCGAAGTAGGACGTCTCCAGCATGTCGTGGACGGCCTTGGCGTGCACCCGGAAGGACCGGCCCACGCGGACCGCGGGCAGCTCACCGTTATGCACCAACCGGTACACCGTCATCTTCGAGACCCGCATCAACGCCGCCACCTCGGCGACGGTGAGAAACTGCGTCCTGCCCTGCTGGCTGTCGACGGAACTGGCGTCCCGTGGCTTACCTGCGGCATCTCGCGCTGATGGCCCGTTACTAGACGTCATCGCAACCCAATCGTGTCAGGCACGCGCATGCCAGCGGCTTCCCCTCCGCTGGCACCCACACGTGCTTACAAGAGGAGAATAGCGGGACTAATGGGGTTACTGGTACTGGTGGGGGACAATCAGTTCAAAAAACTTGGATTACTCTGATGTAATTCTTAGCTGCTCAGAGCGCGTTTTGGCGGCCTGAACGGCCGCGTCGACGGCCGCTCGCAGGCCCCCGCGTTCGAGCTCGCGCAGCCCGGCCGCGGTGGTGCCGCCGGGCGAGGTCACCGTCGCTCGCAGCTGCGTCGCCGTGGCGTCCGCCCGCGGGCCGGGCGCCTCGGCGTCGCCCGGCCGGTCGGCGTCCATGCCCTCGAGCAACATGGCGGCCGAGCCGGCCATCGTCTGCGCAGTCAGGTCGGCGGCCACCTCGCGGCTCAGGCCCGCAGCGACACCGGCGTCGATCAGGGCCTCGACCAGCAGGAAGAAGTACGCCGGCCCGGAGCCCGACAGCGCGGTGACGGCGTCCATCTGGCCCTCCGGAACGCTCAGGACGCCCCCGACGGAGTCGAACAGGGCCGAGACGCCTTCGAGCTGCGCCGCCGTGACGTACCTGCCCTTGGCCAGGGCCGTGACCCCGGCGCCGACCAGGGCCGCCGCGTTCGGCATCGCCCGAACCACCGGCGTCCCCGCCGGGAGCTTCGACTCGAAGTAGGTGATGGTGATGCCGGCCGCGACCGTGACGAAGACCTGCTCGGCGGTATCGCCGTCGGCGGCGGCGGCCGCGCGGGCGATCTGCGCCATCACCGACTCGACATCGGCCGGCTTGACCGCGACCACGACGAACGACGCGTTCTCGACCGCGTCCGATACCGAACTGATCAGCACGGAATAGGTATCGGCCAGGTACTTGGCGCGCTCGGGAACCCGCTCGACCACCACCAGATCTTTGACCTGCCGGCCCGCCCGCAGCAGACCCGACAGCAGTGCCTCCCCGATGCTGCCGCCACCGATGATCGCGATTCTTGCCATGCCGGACAGCATCGCAGACACCGCGCTCTAGCGAGCGGCAGGGACCAGTGCCAACTGGCGAGCCTGCACCACAAGGCGGCCCAGGCTGTCGACGACGGTGTGGTCCTCGTCGAACCAGTCCTGACCGATCTCGGTGCAGGTCGCGATGATGCGCAGCCAGCCATCGGCCGGCAGGCCGCGCAGAAACGCCGTGAGCTGGATGGTGGGGGCCCATCCGGTGCGGTCCACCGCGAAGGTCACCGGCGCCGACAGATCCCCGCACATGAGCGCGAACAGCGCGTCCGGGGCCACACCGCGGGGCCGCGCCCACATCTGGATCACCGGTGGACGCCCGTCACCGCGGGGCGCCATCGTCGACAACACCGGCCGCACGTCGCAGCCCTCGCCCAGGTGCACGAGGCCGGCCAGCGGATGCCCCGGCCCGATCGGCTCGATGTCGTCGGGCGGCTCGGGCGCCATCAGGTCAGCCACCGGGTTGGCCGACAGCAGCGGCCTGGCCACCCCTTCAGAACCGTCCCGATGCCAGTGCTCGGGTTCGCCGAGGTTGACCACGGCATGCACCGCGGTGCGGTCGCCCTGGTTGAGCTCGACATCGACGACGCTGATCCGGCGGCCCCGCTTGCGAAGCGAGGTCACCAGCTGCACCGGACCGGGGTCGGGCGCCCACAGGAAGCTCGCCGACACCGCGACCGGCTGCTGGACCGGTTGTAGCGCGTCGGACTGCCCACCCCAGGCGGTGCGGGCGGCGTTGGCGCAGAGCGCCAGCATCGCGCCGCCGTGCACCTTGGGACCAATGGTCCAGCGCTTGTCGAGCTCGCCCTCAAAGACGCCGGGACCGACCTCCCGCAGGGTCATTGCGGTGGTGAATAACGCGCTCATGTTGTCTGGGTTTTCTCCTGGCTGGGTCAGCGCAGCAGATGCGTGCGGGCAAACTGCAGCGATTCGGCGAGCATGGCCTCGCGCTCGTTGGCGGAACGGGCGCTGGACGTCGACACCTCCAGGATGACGTGCCCGGCGAAGTGGCTGCCGGCCAGCATCTGGCACACCTCGGCCGTCGGTTGCGTGCCGCGCCCGGGCACCAGGTGCTCGTCGGCGGGCAGGCCGTTGCCATCACACAGGTGCAGATGCACCAGCCCCTGCCCCATCCGCTCGGCCATGTCCAGCGAGTCGGTGCCCGCGGTCGCGGTGTGGGACAGGTCCAGCGTGTAGTGCGCGTGGTTGCCGTCGAGCGGGTCGTAGGAGGGCGCGAACGCCGATATCGCCGGGCCGGGGCCCCCACCGCGTCGACGCATCCGTTCCAGCGACTGGCCGGCACCGAAGAGCCGGTCCGCGCGGAACGGGAACATGTTCTCCACGGCGACCATCACGTCGCTGGACGCTTCCAGCTCCGCCACCTGCTCGCTGAAACCCTCGGCGTAGCGCCGCTGCCAGCGAAACGGCGGGTGGACCACCACGGTCTGCGCGCCCAGCTGTTCGGCGGCGCGCACGCTGCGATCCAGCTTGGGCACCGGGTTGGCGCCCCACACCCGCTGCGAGATGAGCAGGCAGGGCGCGTGCACGGACAGCACCGGGACGCGGTAGCGCCGCGACAGCTTCTTGACGGCGGCGACATCCTGGCTCACGGCCTCGGCCCACACCATGAGCTCGACGCCGTCATAGCCGAGCCGCGCCGCGTACTCGAAGGCGGCCTCGGCCCGCAACGGGTACACCGAAGCCGTGGACAGGCCGACTTTGATGGCTGGACGCACTGTCTACGGTGCCGCTAGCCCGATTGCAACGACAGCGCCAAGGGCCCCAGGGTGATCAGCGCACCCACCGCGACCGCGATCAACGTGCTGGCGATGTCCTCGGTTTTGCGAACCACCCGGACCCCGGCCACCAGGCCCAGGATGACCAGCACCGATAGCACCAGCGCCACCAGGCTGTTCCACCGCCACAGCTGGTCGAAGGCCACGAACAACCCGCCGCCGAACGCGACGGCGAGCATCGATTGCAGCACGACCACCCCGCCGCGCCACACCGCGTCGAACCTGCCGCCTTCGAGATGGGCATCGGCCTCTGCGTCCGCGTCGCGGTGCCCGATGTCGAGGTGATCGTCGCGGAGCACCCCCGCGGGCAGCGGTCCGGATCCGTCCTCGTCGGCGTCATCGCCCGAATCCCCGGACCGCAGGAAGGAGCGCACGTACGCGGAGTCCTCCAGCGCCGGTTCGGCCTCGCGCACCTCGGAGTCCATGACGTCCACCGGGACATCGGCGTAGTGATCCATCGGGTCGAAGCTCATGTCCTCGGCGCCCGAACCCGGCTCCCCGGTGCCGTTAACGGGCGAACCCGCCCTGCGGGCCTCGGGCAACGGCCGCGGGTATTCGCTGCGCTCGGGCCCCGCCGCCCGCTTGGGCTGCGGCGGTGACTTGGGCCAGCGCGGCTCGGGCTCGGACCAGTAGGGCGCCTTCGGCTCGTCCCTGACTACGGGCTTGGCTACGGGCTTGGCGGGTGAGCCCGGTTCGGCGACGTCGATCGTGTCGGCGGCTTCGGTGGATTCGAATCCGGGCTCGTCGTCATCGCGGATCACCGGGAGGTCGCCGGTCAGTTCGGCGACGGTCACCGCATCGTTGTCGCCGCGCCGACGACGTCGCCGCCGGGTGACGGCCGGGGCGCCGATGGTTCCGTTTTTGGCCAGCAATTCGGCAACCGAGATGGGCCGAGTTCCGGAGTCCTCGGGCTCGGGGTGCGGTCCGGTCATGGTTTGTCGCCTCTCGATCGGTTCTGATTCCGATCAACTACCTGGCCTCCAGCATTGCGCACCGAAGGCTCCATGAGGGCCGATCCGTCGGCTTCGCTGTCGAGTTTGCGCAAGATGAGACCTTCCCGTAATGCCCACGGGCAGATATCCACCGATTCGATCGACAGCGCTCGCATGCTTGCCTCCGCCACCAGGGCACCCGCAACGATCTGCGGTGCCCGCTCGGCGCTCACTCCTTCCAGTTCTGCCCGGTCAGCGGTCGTCATCCTAGAGATGAAAGATATGAGTTGCCTGAGGCCGTTTGCTGTGAGCGTCCTCTTGACGCGCGGTCCGGCGCCCGAGGGCGCCGCACCGGTGAGCCGCGCCAGCGAGCGAAAGGTCTTCGAGGTGGCGACCGTCAGGTCCGGACTACCCGACTCGAGGATGTTCACGCTGGCTTCGGCGAGCTCGGCATCCAGCCAATCGCGCAGCATCGCCACCCGGCGCCGGCCCGGCGGATCGTCGGGCAGCCACTCGCGGGTCAGCCGCCCGGCCCCCAGCGGCAGCGACAACGCGACCTCCGGCTCCTCGTCGACGCCGCTGGACATCTCCAGCGAGCCGCCACCGATGTCGAGGTTGATGATGCGGCCCGCGCTCCACCCGTACCACCGGCGCACCGCCAGGAAGGTCAGCCGCGATTCGTCGACCCCGGTCAGCACCCGCAACTCGACGCCGGTCTCCTTGCGCACCCGGCTCAGCACATCGTCGGAGTTGCCGGCTTCGCGGACCGCGGATGTGGCGAAGGCCATCAGCTCCGCGCAGCCCGAACTGTCGGCGATCTTGGCGAATTCGTCGAGCGTGGAAATCAGTTTGTCGGCACCACGTTTGGTGATCTTGCCGGCGCTGTCGGTGGCCTCGGCGAGACGCAGAGTGGCTTTCGTCGAACTCATCGGCGTCGGGTGGCCGCCCCGGTGGGCATCCACCACCAGCAGATGCACCGTGTTGCTGCCCACGTCGAGAACGCCCAATCGCACGTAAACAACCTAACGAAACCCCGGATGCGCTGCTTTGCGCGACCCGGTCAACCCGTCGCGACCGGGGCCATCCGGGCCCCGAGTGTCAGCGGCTCGGATGGCCCGAACCGTGGTCTAACGTGGACCACGTGGCGAATTCGCACCCGGAACCGGGCCAAGAGGTCGAGCTGGATTTCGCCCGCGAATGGGTGGAGTTCTACGACCCCGACAATCCCGAGCACCTGATCGCGGCGGACCTGACCTGGCTGCTCTCGCGGTGGACATGTGTATTCGGCACTCCGGCCTGCCGCGGCACGGTGGCGGGCCGCCCGGACGACGGGTGCTGCTCGCACGGTGCTTTCCTGTCCGACGACGACGACCGCGCCCGCCTGGATGACGCGGTCAAGAAGCTGACCGACGACGACTGGCAATACCGCGCAAAAGGGTTGGGCCGCAAGGGTTATCTGGAAATCGACGAGCATGACGGGCAACCGCAGTATCGCACCCGCAAGCACAAAGACGCGTGCATCTTCTTGAACCGGCCCGGATTCAGCGGCGGTGTCGGCTGCGCGCTGCACAGCAAGGCCCTCAAACTGGGTGTGCCGCCGCTGACCATGAAGCCCGATGTCTGCTGGCAGCTGCCGATCCGTCGCAGCCAGGAGTGGGTGACCCGGCCCGACGGCACCGAGATCCTCAAGACCTGGGTCACCGAATACGACCGCCGCGGTTGGGGTTCCGGTGGCGCCGACCTGCACTGGTACTGCACCGGCGATCCGGCCGCCCATGTCGGCGCCAAGCAGGTATGGGAAAGCCTGGCCGACGAACTCACCGAGCTGCTCGGCGCGAAGGCCTACTCCGAGCTGGCCGCAATGTGCAAGCGCCGCAGCAAGTTAGGGCTCATCGCGGTGCACCCGGCGACACGCATCGCCGAGTAACCGCGTACTTCAGGCTTCCGTTTGGTAAGCCGCCACCATCCGCAACGCGCTGGCGTTGAGGTACGCCTCGACCGCGGCGGCGGCCGCCGCCGCGTCGCGCGCCAGCACCGCCTCGGTGATCGCGCCCAGCTCGGCTACCACCACGGCGGCGTCGTCATAGGCGGCGGTGAGTTCGTGTTCGCGTCCACCGAAAGCTTGCTCGACCCAGCGGTAGAGCAATCCCAGCGCGCGGTTGCGACTGCTGTGAATGAGCACGCGGAAGTAGTCGAGGTCGGCGGCCTGCCGCGTGGTCGCGCTCTCGGCGTCGCTGACCGCCAGCAGGGCGGCGCGCAGCGCCTCGGCATCCTCGGGCAGGCTGCGCTGCGCCGCCAACCGGCCGATCAATGGACCCAGCGCAGCCCGGATGTCGAGCAGCTCCACCAAGAACTCGGGTCCTAATCGGCGGACCAGCGCCTCGACCACCGCGGGATGGGTGAGCGCCTGCGGATCGCGCACCAGGTTGCCGCTGCCGTGCCGGGTCTCGATCAGGCCCATCTGCTGCAGGCGGGCCAGACCCTGCCGCAACGACGTGCGATTGACCCCGAGTTGCTCGGCCAGGTCCCGCTCCGGCGGCAGGGCGGAACCCGGCGGAAAGGCGCCGTCGAGGATGGCGTCGGCGATCGAGGCCGCGATCTGTTCATCCACCCGCTGGCGGTCCGGCGGTTGAATCGGACTTGACTGGTTCATTGGCTCAACCAATATAGTGGACTGCGTCGGCGACGGGAGCAAGTTATGGATGACGAACAGCGTTCGGCCGCGGCCCCACGCTGGCGCGGCAAGCCAGGGCGCCTCGAGGTCTGGTACGCCACGCTCTCCGACCCACGGACGCGTGCGGGCTTGTGGGTCCATTGCGAGACCGTGGCGCCGCAGCAGGGCGCCGCCTACGCGCACGGCTGGATCACCTGGTTCCCTCCCGACGGCCCACCCCGCACCGAGCGATTCGGCCCCGAGCACACCCAGCCCGCGACCGGCCCCCGATGGTTCGACGCCGACGGCGTGCAGGTGGCCGACGGCCGGCTCTGCGGCCGCGCCGGATCGCTGGCCTGGGACCTGTCCTGGACGGACACCGCGCGCCCGCTGTGGACGTTTCCGCGCCCGGCCTGGGAGCGCGAGCTGCTGCCCGGCGCCCAGGTCGTCCTCGCCCCCGCCGCCGACTTCGCCGGCTCGCTGACCGTCGCAGACGCCGCGGCACGCATCGACGGCTGGCGCGGCGCCGTTGCCCACATCTACGGGCACCGCAACGCCCAGCGCTGGGGGTGGATCCACGCCGACCTCGGTGGCGGCGACGTCCTCGAGGTGGTCACCGCCGTGTCACACAAGCCGGGCCTGCGCAGGCTCGCCCCGCTGGCTTTCGTGCGGTTCCGCATCGACGGAAAGGACTGGCCCGCACGCGCTTTGCCGTCGCTGCGGATGCGGACAACGCTCGGCCCCAGGCACTGGCAGCTGGAAGGACGCATAGGCGCTCGCCGGGTGCTCATCCGGGTCGACCAGCCGCCGGACCGCTGCGTGTCCCTGGGCTACACCGACCCCGACGGCGGCGCCGCCGTCTGCACGAACACCGAACAGGCCGACATTCACGTCGACATCGACGACCGCCGTTGGTCGGTGCTCGGACATGCCGAGGTAGGCCTGCGCGGCGTCGAGGCGCCCGACATCAACGAAAGGATCCCGACATGAGCTTCCTACTCGACCCGCCGCTGCTGATGGCCAGCGGCGCGCTCATCGAGCGGCACGTGCCGCCGGACCGGCGAGACGTCGCCGAGGCCGCGGTCCTTGGCGTCTTCTTCGGCGGGTCGTTCGGCCTCTACCACGACGTGCCCGGCCTCGGACTGCTGTGGCGCCCGTTCCGCGCGCGCAACGGGCGCGACTTCATGTGGAACAGCGGGGTTTTCGGGGTCGACACCGCGAAAGCGGGTTGGCCCCTGCACGCGGCGGCGGCCGCCATCTTCGCGACCTATCCGCTCTTCATCAAGATCGGCCGCCGGTTCGGATTGCTGGCATGAGCCGCGCGGCCGAGCGGGCAGCCGCGTCGTTCGGCACCGCGCTGCTGCCCGAGGAACACGGCGGCCCGCCAGCGGCGGAGCTGGCTGAGCGCATCGAGCGATACCTCACCCAGCTCCCGGCGACATCGAGGCTGGGAGTGCGCGCCGGATTCGCATCAGTCAGTGCCGCAAGCTATCTCACCACCGGCCGGCCACTGTCGCGGCTCGGCCCCGGCGGCCGGGAACGGTTGTTGCGCCGAGTGGCTTCGCTCAGCCCGGAGGCCGGTGCCGCCCTCGAGGCGCTCAAGGCGATCGTGTTGCTCGCAAACGGTGCCGACACCTATGCGCCCGAACTGTTCGCCCGCGCCCGCGAGCACGACGTGGCGCGCCCCGATCCGGATCTGACCGTCATCTCCTCGGCCGACTGCCCGTCGGTCGTCACCGCCGACGCCGTGGTCGTCGGCTCGGGCGCCGGCGGCGCGATGGTGGCCCGCACCCTGGCGCGGGCGGGCCTTGACACCGTCGTAGTCGAGGAGGGACGCCGCTGGACGGTCGAAGAATTCCGCGGCACCCACCCGATCGACCGTTACGCCGGGCTTTACCGCGGCGGCGGGGCCACCGTCGCGCTGGGACGCCCGTCGGTGGTGCTGCCGATCGGCCGCGCGGTCGGCGGCACCACCGTCGTGAACTCCGGCACCTGCTACCGGCCGCCGCCCGCCGTCGCCCGGCGCTGGCGCGACGCGTTCGGTCTCGGCCTGGCCGACCACGACCGACTGACGAACCACCTCGATGAAGTCGAACGCACGCTGCGGGTCGCGCCCGTGCCGATGGACATCATGGGCCGCAACGGGCGCCTGCTGCTGGACGCCGCCGCGACGCTGGACTGGCGGGCGGCGCCGATCCCGCGTAACGCTCCAGGCTGTGCGGCCTGTTGCCAGTGCGCAATCGGCTGCCCACGCAACGCCAAGTACGGGGTGCACCTCAACGCGCTGCCGCAGGCCTGCGCGGCGGGCGCCCGGATCGTCTCGCACGCCCGCGTGGAACGGGTACTGCACCGGCGCGGGCGTGCCTATGGGGTGCGCGGGCGCCGGGTCGACGGCACCGCACTGGACATCCTGGCCGACACGGTCGTCGTCGCCGCGGGCGCGACAGAGTCACCGAACCTGCTGCGGCGCAGCGGGTTCGGCGACCACCCGCGGGTCGGCCGCAATCTGGCGGTGCATCCTGCGACGGTGCTTGCCGGACGCTTCGACTCGGACGTCGTCGCCTGGCACGGCGTGCTGCAAAGCGCCGCCGTCCACGAGCTGCACGAGTCCCAGGGTGTGCTCATCGAGGCCACGTCCACCCCGCCGGGGATGGGGTCAATGGTCTTTCCGGGCTACGGCGCCGAGCTACTCGGCTGGCTCGACCGGGCGCCGCAGGTCGCCACGCTAGGGGCCATGGTGGCCGACCGTGGCGTCGGCTCGGTGTCGTCGGTCCGCGGCCAGACGGTGATGCGCTACCCGATCGACAGGGGCGACGCCGCCAAGCTGGTGACGGCGATGGAGGCCATGGGGCGATTGCTGTTCGCCGCGGGAGCCGTCGAGGTCCTCACCGGCCTGCCGCATGCGACGACGGTGACGTCGCTGCCCGCACTGCGGGATGCCCTGCGTCGCGCCGACCCGAGAAGCCTGCACGTCGCGGCGTTTCATCCGACCGGCACCGTGGCGGCGGGCGCCGACGAGCAGTTGTGTCCGGTCGACGCGACGGGTCGGCTGCGCGGCGTGCGCGGTGTGTGGGTGGCCGACGCGTCGATCCTGCCCAGCTGCCCGGAAGTGAATCCGCAGCTGTCGATCATGGCGCTGGCCCTGGGCGTCGCCGACCACATCGTCGGCGCCGCCCGCTGAGCGTGCGGCTAGCCCTCGAGCTTGTAGCCCAGCCCGCGCACCGTCACCAGGTGCACCGGGTTGGCCGGGTCGGCCTCGATCTTGGACCGCAGGCGCTTGACGTGGACGTCGAGCGTCTTGGTGTCGCCGACGTAGTCGGCGCCCCACACCCGGTCGATCAACTGCCCGCGGGTCAGCACCCGCCCGCTGTTGCGCATCAGATATTCGAGGAGATCAAACTCCTTGAGCGGCAACGTGATCGTGTCGCCGTTGACCGAAACGACGTGGCGTTCGACATCCATCCGCACGGGACCGGATTCGAGCACGCCGTCGCTGATCTCGGAATCGTCGTCACCGCCGCGGCGCAACACCGCTCGGATCCGGGCGATCAACTCGCGCGCGGAATACGGCTTGGTCACGTAGTCGTCGGCACCGAGTTCGAGGCCGACCACCTTGTCGATCTCGCTGTCCCGCGCGGTCACCATGATCACCGGCACGCTCGAGCGCGCACGCAGCTGCTTGCAGACGTCGGTGCCCGACATTCCCGGCAGCATCAGGTCGAGCAGCACGATGTCGGCGCCGCCCCGATCGAATTCGGCCAGCGCGGCCGTGCCGTCGGTCACCACGGTGGCCTCGAAACCCTCCTTGCGGAGCAGGAACGCCAGCGGATCGGCCAGCGACTCCTCGTCCTCCACGATCAGCACACTGGTCATCGACTTAGTTCTTCCTCTCGTTGTGAGCGGTTGGGCCGCACGTCGCGGCCCTGCGACTGCTCGGATTCGCCCTCGTCTGGATGAGACGCCACGGCCGCCGGGATGGAAAGGGTGAATGTCGATCCGGTTCCGGGCTTGCTCCACACGCCGATGCTGCCGTTGTGATTGGCCGCGACGTGCTTGACGATGGCCAGGCCCAACCCGCTGCCGCCGGTGGCGCGCGAGCGCGCCTTGTCCCCGCGGAAGAACCGCTCGAAAACCCGCTCCTGGTCTTCCAGGGCTATCCCGATGCCGCGGTCGGTCACCGCGATCTCGATGTTGTCGCCGCGGCGACGGCGACTGATCGACACCGGCGAACCCGGCGGCGAATAGGCGATGGCGTTCGATACCAGGTTGGCCAGGGCGGTGACCAGCAGCGTCTCGTCGCCCAGCACCCGCAGACCGCTGGGAGCGTCGGTGCGGACCTCGATATCGGCGTTGTCGGCCCCCACCTTGTGGCGCGAAATCGCTTCTCCCACAACCTTGTCGACGTCGACCTCGATGACGTTGGGCAGCCGTTCGGCTCCCTGTAGCCGGGACAGCTCGATCAGCTCGGCGACCATGTCCCCCAGCCGGTTGGCCTCGACGAGCACCTTTTCGGCGAACCGCCGGACGGTCTCGGAGTCGTCGGACGAGGCCAGCAGGGCCTCGGCGAGCAGCGCCATGGCACCCACCGGAGTCTTGAGCTCGTGGCTGACGTTGGCCACGAAGTCGCGCCTGGTCGCTTCCATCCGCGCGTAGTCGGACTGGTCGTGGGCGAACACGATGGCGAACCGGCGGTCTTCTTCGCTGAGCAATCGGGCCTGCCCGTGCACCGAGAGCCCGGAGCGGCCACCCGCCCGTTTCGCCGGCCGCAGGTCGAATTCGACGTCGACGCCGGTCAGGGCCTGCTGCGCGGCCTCCCAGGCCTGGTCATCGAGCTGACGGTCGCGCACCAGGCCCAGCTCCATGGCCCGGTCGTTGAGGTAGACGACGTCGCGATGCGCGTCCACCACCGCCGCGCCCAGCGGCATCAACGCCACGATGCGTTGCAGCATCTGTGCGACGGTGATGCCAGTCCATTCGACGCGCTGGCGGCGCTGCACCGCCCGCGGTGACAGCCGGGTCCCGACCAGTACACCTGCGGCCAGCGCCAGCGCGGACAAAACCCCGGCCAGCAACAGCGCCGAGAACACAGTCACATAGCAAATCCTACAAATCTTCCTGAACGCTGCCCTAGCGCAACGAGGCCAAAATCGGACAAGTCACACCTTGCGCAACAGGTGTTTCGCTCCCGTTCACGCGATGTTTGGCTAAATGCCCTTCATCTCGCGAAACGGCGTGGGCGCGCCGGCGTCAGCCGCGTCCCTGGCTGGCAACCGCGGCGGCCCCGGCGGCGGCGGCCTCCGGGTCCAGATAGGTGCCGCCGGGCACCACCGGCCGCAGGTCAGCGTCCAGGTCGTAGCGCAGCGGGATGCCGGTCGGGATGTTCAATCCGGCGATCTCGTCGTCGGACACCTGGTCGAGGTGCTTGACCAGGGCCCGTAGCGAGTTGCCGTGCGCCACGATCAGCACCGTCTTGCCGCTACGCAGGTCCGGGACGATGACGTCGGTGAAATACGGCAGGAAGCGCACGACCACGTCGGCCAGGCACTCGGTGAGCGGGCCGCCGCCGATGTCGGCGTACCGGGGATCGGCGTCCTGGCTGTAGGTGCTGCCCCGCTCGATCGGCGGGGGCGGCGTGTCATAGCTGCGCCGCCAGGCCATGAACTGCTCGTCGCCGTAGCGGGCCTTGGTCTCGGCCTTGTCCAGCCCCTGCAGCGCCCCGTAGTGGCGTTCGTTGAGCCGCCAGGTGCGCCGCACCGGGATCCACAGCCGGTCGGCGGCGTCCAGCGCCAGGTGCGCGGTGGAGATGGCCCGGCGCAGCAGCGAGGTGTAGAGGATGTCGGGCAGCAGGTTGTTCTCGGTCAGCAGCTCACCGCTGCGCACGGCTTCGGTCCGGCCCTTGTCGGTGAGGCCGACGTCGACCCAACCGGTGAAGAGGTTCAGCGAGTTCCATTCGCTTTCGCCATGGCGAAGCAGTACCAGCGTGGCGGTTTCACCCATGCCGGCCAGTCTCTCACGCACTCACTCAGCGGTCGTCGGCGTCATCGTCGTGCCGCGATGCTCGACTCCTCCTCATCGCGCTTCGCGTCCCCCTCGCCGCTCCGCGGCTGGGGGTTCACCCACTGCATCGTCGTCTTCGTCGATCAGGTGAGCGAAGGCCTGCAGGTTCTTCAGCGACTCACCGCGAGACACCCGCCACTCCCACTCTTTCTGGATCGACGAACGAAAACCCAACTCCAGCAACGTATTGAAGTCCGAATCCACCGCTTCGAGCACCTGCCCGAGCACTCTGTCGAGTTCGTCGGCGTCCACCGAAGCCAGCGACATGCGGCCCACCAGATAGATGTCGCCGACGTTGTCCAGCGTGTAGGCCACGCCGTAGAGGCGGCGATTGCGCTTCAGCAGGAAGCGATAGACGCCTTCGTGGTTCTCGTCGGGCTTGCGGCACACGAACGCCTCGACGCGCACCGAATGCTCGCCGACGCTCAAGATGGTGTTGGTCTTGAGCTTGCGCTCGCCGGGGAGTTCGACCACCAGCCCCGACAAACCGCCATGTGCGCCAGGGTGTTTCGAGTAGTTCAGCCCACTGGCCTGCAGGGCATCCTCGATGACGCGCTCCACGGTGGACGTCATGCGCCCACCCCGCGACGCTCCGCGGTGTATGCGCGAATGGCGCGCCGATAGCTGGACAGCAGCGCATCGGTGGTGTGGTCCCAGGAGAACGTGGCGGCATGCGCGGTGGCCGCGCGGGCCATCGCGCCGGCTTGCGCAGCGGGTAACCGCAGCAACCGGCCCAGGGCATCCGCCCACTGTTCGACGTCGTGGCCGGCCACCAGGGTTCCGGTCACCCCGTCCCGCACGGCCACCGGCAGCCCGCCGACCGCGGCCGCCGCGACCGGCGTCCCACACGCCTGCGCCTCGAGGGCCACCAAACCGAAAGACTCCGAATAGCTGGGCACCGCAACCACATTGGCGGCCTGGAACAGCGTGGCCAGGTTCGGGCGCGACTGCGGGGGCAGGAATGTCACCCGCTCGGCGATACCGAGATCGTCGGCCAGCCGGGCCAATCCGTCCGGGGACGCCAGGCCGCTACCGGAGGGGCCGCCGGCGACCACGATGCGCACGCCGGGCAGTTTCGCGGCGGCGCGCAGCACGATGTCGGGCGCCTTGAGGGGCTGGATGCGGCCGACGAACGCCACGATGTCGTCATCGGGCGGAAGCCCCAGCGCGGCCCGGGCGGCCCCGCGGTCGCCGGGACGGAACACCTCGAGATCCACCCCGGGATGGACGACGTCGATCCTCGCCGGGTCGGCTTGGTGGATCGAGATCAGTTGGTTGGCTTCGTCATCGGTGTTGACGATCAACCGGTCCGCCTCGTCGACCACCTGTTGCTCGCCGACCGTGCGCAGCGGCGGTTCAGGAGAATCGCCCTGCGCCAGCGCCGCGTTCTTGACCGCGGCGAGCGTGTGCGCGGTGTGCACCAACGGCACCGCCCAGCGATCGCGCGCCAGCCAACCGACCTGCCCGGACAGCCAGTAATGCGAGTGCACGATGTCGTAGTAGCCGGGCTCGTGCGATGCCTCGGCGCGCAACACCCCGGCGGCGAACGCGCACAACTGGGTGGGCAGGTCGTATTTGTCCAGCCCTTCGAACGGGCCGGCCACGACGTTGCGGACCAGCACCCCGGGCGCCACCCGCTCGACCGGCGGGTCGGCGGACGCGGTCGCGCGCGTGAAGATCTCCACCTCGATGCCCCGCCGCGCCAGGTGCAGCGCGGTCTGCAGCACATAGACGTTCATGCCGCCCGCGTCGCCGGTGCCGGGCTGGGCCAGTGGTGAGGTGTGAACCGCCAACACTGCGACCCGGCGCGGTTCATTCAGCCGGAAAACGTCATCGTGCCGCACCCTGTCATCTTTACAGGATGGTTCGCGGGCCAGCCCAGGCGCGCTGAACAAGGACTCGCGTCAGGCGGACGACTCGTCGCGGGCCACGTCGTGCACCCGGGCATCCAGCGCCCCGGCGCGCCGCATCGCGCCCATCGGGTCCGCGTACAGCCCGGACAGCGAGACGGTGCCCGCGCCGGCCTCCTGCACCCGGTTGCCGAAGGCGGTGAGGCGGATGTCGCGGGGCCCCAGCACGGAGCGCTCGGCGAAGGCCGCCTCCACCTGCTGCATCGCCTCGGGGTACTCGGTGAATGCCTGGCCGCCGACCACCAGCTCGTCGGGGTTGAGCATGTCGCGCAGCAGCGCCACCGCCTCGCCGAGCACGCGGCCCCGCTCGGCGAGCAGATCCTTGGCCTGCTGGTTGCCGGCCCGCGCCACGCGCAGCAGATCGGAGATGCCGGTGGCGGAGCCGTTGGGGCGGTTCGCCGGGGGGAAGGGCAGGATGCGCAGCTGGCGCGCGATGGCCACGACGGCCTCGTCGCTGACCGTGGACTCCAGTTGGCCGGTGCCGCCGAGCAGCTCCGAGTGGGCCGGAAGCGTCGCGATGGTGCCCGGGCCGCTGGCCGGAACGTGCACCCGGCCGCCGATCACCAACGCATAGCCCACCGTCTCGCGGGCGTAGACGTACAAGCTGGTCGGCGAGCTGGGCAGGAAGCGCCGCATGCCCAGCAGCAGCTCGGCGCCCGCCATCGCATCGACGTGCGAGGCCACCGAGACCGGCAGGCCCAACGCGTCGGCCAGCACCGGTCCGACCGGCGCCTGGCGCCAGCCCAGCCGCGGGTGGTCCACCTGGCCGGTGGCGCTGTCGACGGTGCCGCCGATGGCGACCCCCACCCACAGCGGCCGGCGGCGGTGCCAACGCCGCAGGTAGCGGCGGGCGCTGTCGGCCAGCGTCGCCAGCGCGGGGCCGGCCGGGTTGCGCGGCGTCGGGGTTTCGACGGTGTCGAGGGTCCGGCCGAACAGGTCGGTGGCCACGATGCTGGTCGTCCGTGCCCCGATGTGGATGCCGAGGGTGACGAACGGCTCGTGGTTGACCTCGACCGGCACGCGGGGGCGGCCGATCGCGCCGGAGACGGCCAGGTCGGCGCGCTCGCGCAGCAGGCCCGCCTCCAACAGCGCGATGACCTGACGGTTGACCGTGGCGATGCTCAGCGAGGTGACGCCGGCGATGACGTCACGGCCGACGGGGCCCCGCAGCCGGACCGCCCGGAAGACGGAGGCCGCCGCCGAGTCGGGGATGTTGAGCGCCGGCGGCACGATCTGCCGGCGCACCGAGCGGTGGCCCTTTTGACCGGGCAGGTGCCCGACGGCACGACCGGGCGAATGATGGGTATGGGTGAGGGTATTGGTGCGCACGAGCGTCCTTTTGTCCGAATTTTGCTGGCCGTCTTGGCCACACCTGGCTGAGGTCAGGAGCGGCAAAGTGCGCAGCAACAACACGCACCCGCCGCGCAAAGACACGCGGTGGTCGTGGTGTTGGACAGGGCGCTGAGGAGCACACGCAAAATCTAGCACGTTCATTAAGGTTGTTTCGATGGTTAAAACTGGCAGGAATAAGCGAGTCGCAGTAATCACCGGTGCCAGCTCGGGGATCGGCGCAGCAACCGCCCGAAACCTGGCTGCGCAGGGCTTTCATGTCGTCGCAGTGGCGCGCCGGGCGGACCGGATCGAGGCTCTGGCCAGTGAAATCGGGGGCACCGCCGTTGTGGCCGATGTCACACAAGAGGCGGCGATCGAAACATTGGCGAGCAAACTGGATCGGGTCGATGTGCTGGTCAACAACGCCGGCGGCGCCCGGGGGCTGGCGCCGGTCGCCGATGCGGACCTCGAGCACTGGCAGTGGATGTGGGAGACCAACGTGATCGGCACGCTGCGCGTCACCCGAGCGTTGCTGCCCAAGCTGATCGAATCGGGCGACGGGCTGATCGTCACCGTCACTTCCGTTGCGGCACTTGAGGTTTACGACGGCGGCGCCGGATACACCGCGGCCAAACACGCCCAGGGGGCGCTGCACCGCACGCTGCGCGGCGAGCTGTTGGGCAAGCCGGTGCGCCTGACCGAGATCGCCCCGGGCGCGGTCGAAACCGAATTCTCGTTGGTCCGCTTCGACGGCGACCAACAACGCGCGGACTCCGTCTACACGGGCATCACGCCGCTGGTGGCCGAGGACGTGGCCGAGGTGATCGGGTTCGTCGCGTCGCGTCCGCCGCACGTCGATCTGGACTTGATCGTGATGAAGCCGCGCGACCAGGCCACGACCTCGCGGTTTAACCGCCGGGGGTAGCCGGCCCGGTGCTGGCCGGTGTCGACGACGTGGTCGGAGTGCCCGACAGGGTCGGCGCGTTGGACGGCGTGACCGGCGCGGTGACCGGGATCTGCGTTGACGGCGGGCGGGCCGTCGGCGGCGGCAGCGCGGACATGGCCACCCAGGTGTCCCAGTCCACGGCCCAGTCCCAGATGTCGCCGTCGGAGTAGGACAGCTGGATGGTGCTGCCGGTCACCTCGACGGGGTCGCCGTAGATCGCCGACTGGAAGTACTGCTCGGCGTCCCCCGTCGAGAGGTTGATGCAGCCGTTGGTGACGTTGGTGTTGCCCTGCGCGCCGGCGCTCGCCGGGTTGGCGTGGATGAACTCGCCGTTGTTGGAGATCCGGACCGCCCAGCGTTCGTGCACGTGGCTGTAACCGGCGGCCGGATTGGACATGTAGAAGTCGGCGTATTTCTCGCTGACCACGTGGATGCCGTTGCGGGTGACGTTGCGCGCCTTGTCGGCCTCGCCGTAGCTGCACGGAAAGTCCATGATGACGCCCTCGTCGCGGATCACCTGGATGCGGTGCGACGAAACCTCGGCCTTGACCACCTGCCGGCGACCGATCTGGATGTTCAGCGAGATGTCGTCGGCGCCGTAGGCGCTGTCGCCGAACGGCAGGCCGTAGAGCTTGGCCTCGACGTTGACGGTGGTGCCCGCCGGGTAGTACTCGCGAGTGCGCCAGTGCGCCCTGGCGCCGGCCGCCTCATCGGGCAACCAGGCCCAGCTGCCCTCGACGGGCGGGTTGGTGGTGACGGTGAGCGCCTTCTCGACGGCCGCCTTGTCGCTGATCGGCGCATCGAACTGGATGATGATCGGCGCGGCGATCCCGACGGTCTGGCCGTCGGCGAGCTGGAATGCCCCGCCGATCTTCTTGGTGGGCGACACCGTGGTGAATTTGCCCGCCACCGGGACCGCCTTGCCGTCGTGCCCGACGGCCGAGCCGGTCCAGGTGTAGGTCTGGTCGTAGCCCAACGGCTCGGAGGTCGTGTAGACGGTGCGGTCTTGGTTGAAGGCGCCCGCCACGGCCTTGCCCGACGAGTTCGACAGCGTGACGCGCTGGAACCAGCCGTCGCTGACCTGGACGCTGACCGGGGCGATCGGCACGACGTTGTCGGTCGCGTTGGCCGGCTGGTATTTGAGCTGCGGCGCCGGCTGTTCTTTCTTCTCGGCTTGCTTCGCGGTCGTGCCGCCGCACGCGGCCAGCACGTTGGGGGCCAGCACGCCCAGTCCCAGGGTCGCCAAAGCCGCACGCCGGCTGAACGGCCGCGGGGCGTCGGACGGGGTCACGAAAGTCAAAGATACCGGGGAAAAACGGCCGGCCCGGCCACCACAAATCGGGCCCGGGCTCGCGTCGACGAATTTTGCGGCTACAGCCTGCAGCCGAGCAGCACGGGTTCGGGAACCAGTGTGATGCCAAACACACGCTGGACGCCGTCGCGGACGGTCCGCGCCAGCCTAATCACGTCATCGGAGCCGGCGCCGCCGCGGTTGGTCAGAGCCAAAGCATGCTTGGTGCTCAACCGGCAGGGCGCTTCGGGGTCGCCCGGACCCGGCTGCGGATAGCCCTTGCCGAAGCCCGCCCGCTCCACCAGCCAGCCGGCGGCCAGCTTGACCCCGCCCGGCGCGGGGTAGTTCGGGACCGGGCCGTCGACCGTCGCGGCCAGCCGTTCGTAGACGTCCGGGGCGACCACCGGGTTGGTGAAGAACGAGCCCACGCTCCAGGTGTCGTGGTCGGCCGGGTCGAGCACCATGCCCTTGCGCCTACGCAGGGCGAGCACGGCGTCGCGGACGGCTTGCGGGTCGGCGCGCTCGCCGCCGGCGACGTCCAGCGCGGCGGCCAGCTCGCCGTAGCGCAACGGCGCGCTGCGCCCCGACGCATCCAGCTCGAACTCCACTTCCAGTACCACAGAACGGGTTTCGAGTCCGCCGCCGCCGCGTTTGAACACGCTGGTGCGGTAGCCGAAGGCCAGCTCGCTGCCGGGCACCCAGCGCACCTCGCCGCTGCCGCGGTCGAACACCCGGACCCGGGTGATCGTGTCGGAGACTTCGGCGCCGTACGCCCCGACGTTCTGCACCGGGGTGGCCCCGGCCGAGCCGGGGATGCCGGACAGGCATTCCAGCCCGCCGAGGCCGTGCTCGATGGCCGCGACCACGACGTCGTCCCACACCGCGCCCGCCTGCGCGCGGAGCACGTTGCCCTCGACGGTGATGCCGTCGTTGACCAGCCGCACCGCGGTCAGGTCGGTGAGGTCGTCGGAGATCACCAGGTTGGAACCACCGGCGAACACCAGCACCGAATCGCGTTGCGCGCCAGCGGTTTCGGCGTCCAGCCGCCGCAATGCGGCGATCACCTGCTCGCTGCTGGTGCAGGTGATCAGGCGACGGGCGGTCGGGCCGACCCGCAGCGTGGTCAGCGGCGCCAGTGGCGCCGCGTCGGCCACCGCCGCACCGGCGAACTCCGCACCGGCTCCGCTGGAATTCATGGGCCGTAACGGTAGCCTGACCTGCTATGCCGCGTTCATTCGACTTGTCGGCCGACTACGACGGCAGTGTTGACGAGGTGCATCGCGCCTTCACCGATGAAAATTATTGGCGGGCCAGGCTGGCCGGGTCGGGCGTCGACATCGCGACGCTGGAATCGATGCGGGTCGGCGACGAGGACACCGTCGAGGTCGTCACCCTGCAGGTGATCCGCAGCGACAAGCTGCCGGGCATGGTGACGCAGCTGCACAGCGGTGACCTGCGCATCCGCCGCGAGGAGGCGTGGGGGCCGGTCACCGGCGGCGCCGCGACGGGGACGGTCGCGGGTTCCATCGTCGATGCGCCGGTGCAGCTGGCCGGCACCGCCGTCTTGGAACCCATCGAACGGACCGGCGGCGCCCGCCTGACGTTTCGCGCCACGGTTCAGGTGCGCGTGCCGATCATCGGCGGCAAGTTGGAGAACATCATCGGCACGCGATTGGCCGAACTGGTCGCCGCCGAACAACGTTTCACCACGGAGTGGATCGCCAAGACGGCCTGAGATCTCGACCGCGGCGGCGCGTATGGTCACCGCGCCTAAGCTGGCGCTCATGCGAATCGCGTTGGCGCAGATCCTCAGCGGCACCGACCCGCCGGCAAACTTGCGGCTGGTGGCCGAATACAGCCGCCAGGCCGCCGACGCGGGCGCGACGCTGGTGGTGTTCCCCGAGGCGACCATGTGCCGCTTCGGCGTGCCGCTCGGCCCGGTCGCCGAGCCGGTCGACGGGCCCTGGGCGGACGGGGTGCGCCGCATCGCGGCCGATTCCGGCATCACCGTCGTCGCCGGCATGTTCACCCCGTCGGGCGACGGGCGGGTGAAGAACACACTGATCGCGGCCGGCCCGCACGATTTCGCCCATTACGACAAGATCCACCTCTACGACGCGTTCGGCTTCACCGAATCCCGCACGGTCGCGGCGGGACGCGATCCGGTGGTGATCACGGTCGACGGCGTCCGGGTGGGGCTGACCGTTTGCTACGACATTCGTTTCCCGGCGCTCTACACCGAATTGGCCCGCCGCGGCGCCGAGGTGATCGCGGTGTGCGCGTCCTGGGGCGCGGGTCCCGGCAAACTCGACCAGTGGACGCTGCTGGCTCGCGCCCGCGCACTCGATTCGATGAGCTACGTCGCGGCCGCCGGGCAGGCCGATCCCGCTGACACCCAGCCCTCCGGGTCGGGGGCACCGACCGGCGTCGGGGGCAGCCTGGTCGTCTCGCCGCTGGGCGACGTCGTCGCGTCGGCCGGCTCTCAACCGCAGCTACTGGTTGCCGACATCGACGTCGGCGCGGTCGCCGAGGCCCGCGAAAGTATCGCGGTCCTTCGCAACCGCTCGGACTTTACTCAGGTTGATAAGGCAGAATCGGTCGGGTGACGAACCCACAAGGACCACCGAACCCGGACCCGTCGAAGTGGGCCCGTCCCCCTCACCAGGGACCCTTCGGCCAGCCTCCCACCGAGCGGCCGACCGAGCGGATCAGCACCGGAGGCCCCGGCCACGTGCCCCCGCCGCCGCCCCCCGCCCAGGGTCCCCCGCCCGGGCGGACCGAGCGATTCGGGACGCCCCAGCCGAACATGCAGCAGCCCGGCTACCCGCCGCCACCCAACCCGGCCGCCGGCCAGACGGAGCGGCTGACCACTGCGCCCGGCGACGACGCGGCGCCAGGGAAGAAGAAGCGCCGCTTCGGACGCGACCCGGTCTCCATCCTGCTGATCTTCGTCATCGTGTTCGCGCTGATCATCGCCGCGCTCATCGGGGCGGAGCTGTACGTGCGCCACACCGCAAACAACAAGATCGCCCAGGCGGTGGCCTGCGAGGTCAAGGACCAGGCCACCGCGTCCTTCGGGGTGACCCCCTTGATGCTGTGGCAAGTGGCGACCAAGCACTACACGAACATCTCGGTGGAGACGGCCGGCAACAACCTGCGCGACGCCAAGGGCATGAAGCTCTCGATCAACATCAAGGACGTCCGGCTCCAGGACAGCGCCAACTCGAAGGGCACCATCGGCTCGCTGGACGCGACCATCACCTGGACCAGTGACGGCATCAAGCAGTCGGTGCAGGACGCGATCCCGGTTCTGGGCCCGTTCGTCACCAACACCGTCACCACCCATCCCGCCGACGGCACCGTCGAACTGAAGGGCATGTTGGACAACATCACGGCCAAGCCGGTCGTCTCGGGCACCGGGTTGCAGCTGCAGATCGTGCATTTCAACGCGCTCGGTTTCACCATGCCCAAGGAGTCGGTGCAGTCGACGCTCGACGAGTTCACCTCGAACCAGACGAAGAACTACCCGTTGGGCATCCACGCCGACAGCGTGCAGGTAACCGATACCGGTGTGACGAGCCACTTCTCGACGAGGAACGCCAGCATTCCGAACGGCGGCAACGACAACGACCCCTGCTTCGCCAACCTCTGACGGCGAGCGGCTTCGTCAGTCCGGCTCAACCCAGGCCGTCGAGCACGCCCCGCGTTCCCGACAGCCCCAGGCGGGTGGCGCCGGCATCCAGCATCGCGAGCGCGTCCGCGGCGGTACGGATTCCGCCGCTGGCCTTCACCCCGAGGCGGCCACCGACCGTCTCGGCCATCAGGGCCACCGCGCGCACGGATGCGCCGCCGGCCGGGTGAAATCCGGTTGATGTCTTCACGAAGTCCGCGCCGGCGTCTTCGGCGGCGCGGCATACCCGGGTCAGCGTGGGCTCGTCCGCCAGCGCCAGCAGCGCCGTCGACTCCACGATCACCTTGAGCACGGTGCCGCCGATCGCGCTGCGCACGGCATGGACATCGGAGCGCACCGCATCGATGTCGCCGGCCAGAGCCGCCCCGACATCGATGACCATGTCGATCTCGCAGGCACCGGAGGCGACGGCCAGGGCCGCTTCGTGCGCCTTCACCGCCGGAAGGTGCTTGCCGGACGGAAAGCCCGCCACGCTGGCCACCCGCACGCCGGTGCCCGCCCCCACCGCGACGGGGACCATCGAGGGCGAGACGCACACCGCGTAGACCCCCAGTTCGGCCGCTTCGGCGACCAGGGCCACCACGTCGGCTTCGGTTGCCTCGGGCTTGAGCAGCGTGTGGTCGACGAACGCCGCCAACTGCGCTCGGCTGGGTCGGGCCGCCATTAGAAGGATTCTTCCGGACCGCCGGGATTGCAGCCGGAGGCGACCATCTCGGTGTCGTCGACGACGGGCCGCCACGGCTCGAGGTTCCAGCTGATCTTGCCGGGCTGGGCGAGTTCGGCGAACTGCCAGTGGCACAGGAACTGCGCGCGCATGCCCGGGGTGTCGGCGTCCGGCGATAAGGCGAGCACCTCGGCCCAGGCCTCGTCGGCCAGAGCCGCGGTCGCGGGGATTCTGGAGGCGGTTCGGCCGGCCGGCGACGGGAAGACCCGCAGGCTGGGTTTGCCCTGCCACTGCGCCCACCGGGTGTGGTCGATGTAGGGCGGGGCCGGGGCGGACGGATTCGCCGCGCCGCTGCCCGGGCCGGGCGTGGCGGCGGCGTGCGGTGCCAGACACGACAAGGCGACGAGCACCGCAACCGGCACCGTCAGCAGGATCTTCATTCCGCTAGCGCGACTTACCCTGGATCTCAAGCAATTTGGGCCGGACGTCGACCAGATACACCCCGGCGGCACAGGCCGCGATCGCCATACCCAGCACGCCGAAAACGAATCCCAAGATGGATGTCAGGGCGACAGCGCCACCCAGGATCAGCAACCACACCGGCTTGGTCAGCTTCTCGGCGGCGGTATAGGCGTCGGGTCGTTGCAGCGCGGCATGCACGAACGCATAGATCGCCGTCACTAGAACGGCGATCTGCAAGATCAACATGACGGTTCCCACGAGGTGGTTCACGCCTTAAGGGTATGCGGGCACCCGCCAAAACGTCGACTCCGAGTCACCCGGAGGCAACTCGGAGCCGAACGTCGTGGGACTTCGGGTGCTACTTCTGGGTGACCTTCTTGGCCGGAGCCTTCTTAGCCGGAGCCTTCTTGGCCGGGGCCTTCTTGGCGGGGGCCTTCTTGGCGACGGCCTTCTGGGCCTTCTTGGGGGCCGTTTCGGCCTTGCCCGGCAGCTCGATGCCAACCAGCTTGGCGGCGCGCTCGCCGACCGCGCGGGTCTGCGAAGCGACGGTGCCGAGCGCCTCCTGCGTCAGCTCGACGGCCTGGTCGACGTAGCCCTCGGCGCGAGCGGACGCGTCCTCGAACGCGGTCTGGCTGCGCAGTCGCTGCAGGGCCGCCTCGCCGCGCTCCACCAGCTCGTTGTAGCGGGTGGTCGCCGCCTCCAGGTAGCCCTCGGCGGCCTTGCGCAGCTCGTCGGTGGTGAACTTGTCGCGCAGCTCGGTGAACTGCTCGGGCAGGTCCTCCTGGAGCTTCGTCAGGCGAGCGCGACGCTCCTCGACCCGGGTGCGGGTCTCGGCGCGGGTCTCTTCGGCGCGCTCACGCAGGCCGGCGATCAGGTCGTTGACGGTGGCCAGGGCCAGGTCGGCCGCGCCCAGCGCTGCGAGCAGCGGCGCCCGCAAATCTTCGATGTTGGTGTTTTCCGCCATGGTCTTTCCTTTCATGAGGTGTTTCGCTATCGGTGTTATTTGGCGTTGTTAGCTGTCTGGTCGAGAAAGTAGGTGCAAACGTCTCCTTCGCAACTGGGGCCGCCAGTGCCGGGACGGTTCATCCAGCGATCGGCTGTGAACCGGTAGGTTCCCCGTTGGGGTAACCCCGACGGCCGGTCGTCTATACATCACCGACTCGCGACCGCGATGTGACAAGCCCGCCTTCCGGCACGTTCTCCCAGCTCAGCTGCTGCGAGGCCGGGTGAAGCGGACTGATCACTCGCTGTCGGATTCGGTCGGACACTCCTCTTGGATCGATTCGTTTTGCTGCGTGAACGATGAATAGATGTCGAGCAGGATTTGCTTTTGCCGCTCGGTGATCGCAGTGTCAGTGACGATCGCGTCCCGTACCTGACTTTTGTCACTGGGTTCGAGAATCCCGGCGCGCACATAGAGAACCTCGGCGGAGACCCGAAGGGCCTTCGCGATCTGGTTCAAGACATCGGCGGAGGGCTTACGCAACCCGCGCTCCACCTGGCTTAGATATGGATTGCTGACCCCGGACTTTTCGGCGAGTTGGCGCACCGACACCTGCGCGAGTTCACGCTGGGTACGGATGAAGCTCCCGATGTCGGAGGCCATGTCGGAGGCAGCGTTGGACACCTTGGCGGAGAGCTTCTCCTCGGGCGTCATGGCGTGCTCCTGGTCGGCTGACTGGTCGTGACGCGACCCAGGTTACTACAAGTGCTTGCTATTGCAAGCACTTGTTAGCACTGCTAGAAATTCCGCTAGATCAACAACTGCGCGACGGCGTAGATCACCAGACCCGCAAGCGAACCGACTACGGTCCCGTTGATCCGGATGAATTGCAGGTCACGGCCAACGTGCAGTTCGATGCGCCGGCTGGCCTCCTCGGCGTCCCAGCGCTCGATCGTGTCGGTGATGATGGCTGTGATCTCCACCCCATATTGCGACACCAGGTGCTGGGCCGCCCGGACCAACCAATTGTCGACCTTGTCGCGCAGGTCGGCGTCGTCGCGCAGCGATTCCCCGATGCGGACCACGGTGTCCGCTATCCGGGTGCGCAGCGCGCTGGACGGATCGTCCACCCCCTCGAGCACCAACCGCTTCAGCGTCTTCCACGCTGTAGCCGCGGCGTTGGCGATCTCGTCGCGCGCCATCAGCTGCTCCTTGATCGCGTCGGCGCGTGCGATGGTGTCCGGGTCGTGCTGCAGGTCCTCGGCGAAGTCGAACAGGAAGCGGGTGGCCGACCGGCGCAATTCGTGGTCCGGATTGCGGCGCACCTTGTCGGTGAAGTCCATCAGTTCGCGGTGGATGCGATCACCGACCAGATGGTCGACGAAGCGTGGGGACCAGGTCGGCGAGTCGCGCTCGACCACCCGTTGGATGACCTCGCCCGCCTTCAGCGACCACTGAAAGGCCCGGTCGGCCAGCAACTGGATCAGCGCCTCCTGCCGGTGCTCGGCAAGCAGGGTGGCCAGCACTCGTCCGACCGGTGGGCCCCACTGCGGTTCGGCGATCCGGCGCACGATCATCCGGTCGATCACCTGCTGGACGTCCTCGTCGCGCAGCAGTTCGACCAGCACCCGCAGCACCGTGGCCGTCTCGCTGGCCACCCGCTCCGCGTGGGTGGACTCCGACAGCCACTTGCCGAGCCTGCCGGACACCTGGGCGTCGCGCAGCTTGGTTTCGACGACCTCCGGCGACAAGAAATTTTCCCGGACGAACGTACCCAGACCCTCGCCGAGCTGGTCTTTCTTGCGTTTGATGATCGCGGTGTGCGGAATGGGAATGCCCAGCGGGTGCCTGAAAAGCGCGGTCACGGCGAACCAGTCCGCCAGGGCGCCCACCATGCCGGCCTCGGCGGCGGCGCCGACATACCCCACCCAGGCCCCCAGACTGACATGCGCCTGGGCCCACCGGCAGGCGAGGAACACGACGGTGGCACCGAGCAGAAAGCTCAGTGCCACCAGCTTCATCCGGCGCAACGCCACGCGGCGCTGCGCGTCGGCTTCGGGATCGGCGCCGGCGAAGGACTCGGCGAAAGACGCGCGAAGCGGGCGGGCCGCGGTCGACGGCGTCAGTGAATCGGGCCTCGCCATCGGCGGGCCTGACGCTTCCTCTCTCACCGAGGCTCGATGTGCCACCACTCCATCATCTATCTTTCCCGCCGATTAGGGTGACCACACTGTTCGCGAGGTCTCACCCGCGCCCGGCCACGGCACGAAACCGACCCCCTCACGCCGTAAGATCAGGGGCGTCTAGGGAATGGGAATTTGGCGACTGTGGCAGAGCAAATCACAGCGGTGAGCGCCAAGATGGATGGGCGCAAGCGGCGCTGGCACCAGCACAAAGTGGATCGTCGTAACGAGCTGGTCGACGGCACGATCGACGCGATTCGCCGGCTGGGTGGCGCGCTGAGCATGGATGAGATCGCCGCCGAGATCGGGGTCTCCAAGACGGTGCTGTACCGCTATTTCGTCGACAAGAACGACCTGACGACCGCCGTGATGATGCGGTTCACCCAAACCACCCTGATCCCCAACATGGCCGGGGCACTGACGTCTGGGCTCGACGGCTTCGACCTGACTCGCGAGGTCATCCGCGTGTACGTCGAGACCGTCGCGAACGAGCCCGAGCCGTACCGGTTCGTGATGTCCAACAGCTCGGCCAGCAAGAGCAAGGTCATCGCCGACTCCGAGCGCATCATCGCGCGCATGCTCGCGGTGCTGATGCGCCGCCGCATGCAGCACGCGGGGATGGACACCGGTGGCGTGGAGCCGTGGGCGTACCTGATCGTGGGTGGTGTGCAGCTGGCCACCCACTCGTGGATGTCGTACCCGCGAATGAGCCGCGATGAGTTGATCGACTACCTGACCATGCTGAGCTGGAACGCTCTCAAGGGAATCGTCGAGGTCGGCGGATCGCTGGAGAAGTTCCGCGGCGAACCCCATCCGTCACCGATCGTGCCGCCGCGACAGGGCGAGTTCGGGCCCTGAAGTTGGCTTCGGCCGCGCCGCGGGTTTTGGGGATTGCACCCGTGCCGTGTGAGGCTGAGCACGCGACTTGCGGGGCGACTCGGCCCGGCGCAGGTACTAGCATGCAGAGGAGTATCGGGGGAAAACAGCGGGGTCGTCGTTCGGCTCCAACCCCTGCCCCCCCCAATATAGGAAGGCTCGTATCGACATGTCTGTGCAGCTCACGCCGCATTTCGGAAACGTGCAAGCTCATTATGACTTGTCCGACGACTTTTTCCGGCTGTTTCTGGATCCCACCCAGACCTACAGCTGCGCGTACTTCGAGCGTGATGACATGACGCTCGAGGAGGCGCAGATCGCGAAAATCGATCTGGCGCTGGGCAAGCTCAAGCTCGAGCCCGGGATGACGCTGCTGGACATCGGCTGCGGCTGGGGAGCCACGCTGCGGCGAGCCATCGAGAAGTATGACGTCAATGTCATCGGCCTGACGCTCTCGGAGAACCAGGCCGAGCACGTGCAGAAGTCCTTCGACCAGATGGACACCCCCCGCACCCGACGGGTGCTGCTGGAGGGCTGGGAGAAGTTCCACGAGCCGGTGGACCGCATCGTGTCGATCGGCGCGTTCGAGCACTTCGGCCGCCAGCGCTACGGCCGCTTCTTCAAGATGGCCTACGAGGCGCTGCCGCCCGGCGGAGTGATGTTGCTGCACACCATCGTTCGGCCATCGTTCAAAGATGCCCGGGCCAAGGGCATGAAACTGACGCACGAGATTGTCCAGTTCTCGCAGTTCATCCTGGCCGAGATCTTCCCCGGCGGCTGGCTGCCGACCCCGCAGACCGTCGGCGAGTACGGGGTCACGGTGGGCTTCGACTTGACCCGGGTGCAGTCGCTGCAGCTGCACTACGCCAGGACGCTGGACCTGTGGGCCGAGGCGCTCGAGGCGAATCGCGAGCAGGCTCTGGCCATTCAGTCCCAGGAGGTCTACGACCGCTACATGAAGTACCTCACCGGCTGCGCCAAGCTGTTTCGGGAGGGCTACACCGACGTCAACCAGTTCACGCTGGAGAAGTAACCGGCCCGGTAAAGCGATCAGCCCCCGACGGATCACCGTTGGGGGCTGAATTGGCTTGTCCTACTTGACGACTCACACCCGGCTGGCCTCAGTACGTATAGAAGCCCTGGCCCGTCTTCTTGCCGAGCCGGCCGGCCTCCACCATGCGCAGCAGCAGCGGCGGCGCGGCGTAGAGCGGCTCCTTGAACTCGTCGTACATCTTGTCCGCGATCAGCTTGAGGGTGTCCAGGCCGACCAGGTCGGACAGCCGCAGCGGGCCCATCGGGTGCGAGAGCCCGGCCACCACGGCCTTATCGATGTCCTCGACGGTGGCGAAACCGGATTCGAGCATGCGCACTGCCGACAGCAGGTAGGGCACCAACAGCGCGTTCACTACGAAGCCGGATCGGTCGGAGCAGCGCACGACCTGCTTGCCCAGCACCGCGCTCGCGAATTCCTCGGTGCGCGCGGCGGCGGCGTCGTCGGTGACCAGGGTGCTGACCAACTCGACAAGCGGCAGCACCGGGACGGGGTTGAAGAAGTGCAGACCCAGCACGCGTTGCGGGTTCTTGGTGGCCGCGGCGATCTTCATGATCGGGATGCTGGAGGTGTTGGACGCCAGAACCGCGTCGGGGTCGGTGATGACCCGGTCGAGCTCGGCGAAGACCTGTGCCTTGACGGCGTCGTCCTCGATGATCGCTTCGATGACCAGCTGGCGGTCGGCGAGGTCCGTCAGGTCGGTGGTGAAGGTGAGCTTGCTCAACGCCCGGTCGCGTTCCCGCTCGGTCACCTTGCCGGCACTGACGCCGCGCTCCAGCGACTTCACGATGCGGTTGCGGCCGGCCGTGATGAGGGCCTCGGTGGTTTCGAACACGGTCACGTCGACACCGGCACGGACCGAGACCTCGGCGATGCCGGATCCCATCTGGCCGGCCCCGACAACTCCCACTCGTTCGATCGGCACGTTTCTCCTTTGGCTGCTTTCATGCCTGGCTGACAGCAACAGGCCCCGCCCAACATCGCTGGGCGGGGCCTGCGCTGTCAACTTGTCCCGGGTGCGCCGAACGCGAAGTCAGGGCGAAAAATCGGCCGAAAAATCGCCACGGTTTCACGCTCGACGCACGGCGGAGTGTCAGTGAAACTGGCCCTCTTCGGTGGAGCCGGTCAGCGCGGTGGTCGACGAGGTCGGGTCCACCGTGGTGGCGATGCGGTCGAAGTAACCGGCGCCCACCTCACGCTGGTGCTTGGTGGCGGTGTAGCCGCGCTCCTCGGCGGCGAACTCGCGCTCCTGCAACTCGACGTAAGCGCTCATCTGGTTGCGGGCGTAGCCGTAGGCCAGATCGAACATCGAGTAGTTCAGGGCGTGGAAGCCGGCCAGCGTGATGAACTGGAACTTGAATCCCATTGCCGCGAGCTCCTTTTGGAACTTCGCGATGGTGGAGTCGTCAAGGTGCTTCTTCCAGTTGAACGACGGCGAGCAGTTGTAGGCCAGCATCTGGTCGGGGAACTCGCTCTTGACGCCCTCGGCGAACTTGGCGGCGAGCTCGAGATCCGGAGTTCCGGTCTCCATCCAGATCAGGTCGGAGAACGGCGCGTAGGCCTTGGCCCGGGCGATGCAGGGCTCCAGCCCGTTGCGAACCCGGTAGAAGCCCTCCTTGGTGCGCTCACCGGTGATGAACGGCTGGTCGCGCTCGTCGACGTCGGAGGTGATCAGCGTCGCGGCCTCGGCGTCGGTGCGGGCGATGACGACGGTCGGCACGTCGCACACGTCGGCAGCCAGGCGGGCCGAGGTCAGAGTCCGGATGTGCTGCTGGGTCGGGATCAGCACCTTGCCGCCCAGGTGACCACACTTCTTCTCCGACGCCAGCTGGTCCTCCCAGTGCGATCCCGCCACACCGGCGGCGATCATGGCCTTCTGCAGCTCGTAGACGTTGAGCGCTCCACCGAAACCGGCCTCACCGTCGGCGACGATGGGGGCCAGCCAGTTCTCGACCGAGGTGTCGCCCTCGACCGCGGCGATCTCGTCGGCACGCAGCAGCGCGTTGTTGATCCGGCGCACCACCTGCGGCACCGAGTTGGCCGGGTACAGGCTCTGATCGGGGTAGGTGTGGCCGGACAGGTTGGCGTCGCCGGCGACCTGCCAGCCGGACAGGTAGATGGCCTTCAGGCCGGCGCGCACCTGCTGCACGGCCATGTTGCCGGTCAGGGCGCCCAGCGCGTTGATGTACTCCAGGTCGTGGAGCTGCTCCCACAGCACCTCGGCGCCGCGGCGGGCCAGGGTGGCCTCCTCGACCACGGTGCCCTGCAGGGCGACGACGTCCTTGGCCGTGTAGGTCCGGGTGACATCCTTCCAACGCGGGTTGGTGTCCCAGTCTTTCTGGATCTGTTCGGCGCTCTTGGGGGTGCCAACGACAGACATTGGGCATGCTCCTTCACGGTCTTCACTACGAGTGCTGGACGCCGCACCGGCGGTAGCTAGAGGCTCAACTTCGCTGGTGTGCTAACTCGAAGATGGCACAGCTCATGCAGGCCGGTCTACCCGTTTCAGTTGCCAATTTAAGCAACGGGAGCGCCGGAATTTGCGAAGTTTGCTAACTTGCTAACTAACTTAACCGTTTCAGAAGCTACCGGTCAGTAACCCTATCACCGCAGGTCAGGCCGCAATTTAACCGGACGCTTGTCCTGTTACCGAGCAAAGATCGAAGCGACGGCTTTCGTCTCGTCGCCGACGGCATATGTGAGCGTTGTAACAGCGCGATCGGCCAGCCCGGGACCGAATTGTTCGGTCGATCCGGCCGGGTGCACGTGCGAGATGATCTCCAATTTGTCGCCCAACGCCACCGGCGCCTCGTGTTCGATGGTGACGCGCAGCGGCACCCGCAGCAGCTCCGGGTGCGACGCCAGGTAGTCCTCGATGACGCTCCAGTACACGGCGTTGTTCATGTGGTCGAACAAATCGATGTCGGTGACCCGGACGGGGAACTCGTGGATCTCGGTCGCGTCGTCGCGGCTACCCGGCTTGAGGTAGGACTTCCACCGCAGCCGGTCGACGGAGGTCGTCTTGTGCAGGCCCGCCAGGAAGTCGTCGGCGATGCGCGAGGGCATCTGGGTTTCCCGGTTGATGCTGATCCAGAACGCCTCGGACTCGATCAGCCCGCCCTTGCGGCCATCGATGCGCACCCGCATCTCGCACCACCGGTTCGAGGTGCCCGAGCACCATCTGCGCATGCGCAGCATGTCGTTGAACTCGATCGGGCGGACCAGGTCAACCATGGTGCGCCGGACGATCCACAGGGGATGGGTCTCCTCGAAACCCATCTCCCGCAGCTGGTCCTGGCCGATGTCTTGGATGTGGCGGGCGGCAGCGTCCAGCCGCAACCGGCCCGTGCGGTCGATGTCGCCGACCCGCAATGGCCACTGGCGATCGAAAACGTCAGGGTGACCGTCGGGCACCGGCATCATTTGTTTGTCCAGGCTCACGCCGCCGCTCCCCGTTCCTCCTCGTGGTCGCCCCAGGCTAAGGCAGAAGACCTGGACGAATCATGCCAACGAGGTGCACCGAATCCTAATCCCCGACGAGACCGTACCCGATGCCAAGTCTGCGAATGCGATCTTCGCACGGCCGGTAACCTCGGAGGCGTGTCCAAGACGTTCGTCGGCTCACGCGTTCGCCAGCTGCGCAACGAACGGGGTTTCTCCCAGGCCGCGCTGGCTCAGACGCTGGAGATCTCGCCGAGCTACCTCAATCAGATCGAGCACGACGTTCGCCCGCTGACGGTGGCCGTGCTGCTGCGCATCACCAAGGTGTTCGGGGTGGACGCGACCTTCTTCGCCTCGCAGGACGACACCCGACTGGTGGCCGAGCTCCGCGAGGTCACCATGGACCGCGATCTGGACATCGACGTCGACCCGACCGAGGTCGCCGAGATGGTCAGCGCGCATCCGGGGTTGGCCCGCGCCGTGGTCAATCTGCACCGGCGCTACCGGATCACCACGGCGCAGCTTGCCGCCGCCACCGAGGAGCGGTACTCCGACGGCAGTGGCAGCGGGTCGATCACCATGCCGCACGAAGAAGTGCGTGACTACTTCTACCAACGCCAGAACTACCTGCACGAGCTGGACACCGCCGCCGAGGACCTGACCAGCAAAATGCGGCTGCATCACGGCGATCTGGCGCGCGAGCTGACCCGCCGGCTCACCGAGGTGCACGGGGTGCACATCAACCGCCGGATCGACCTGGGCGACACCGTGCTGCACCGCTTCGACCCCAAGACCAAAACGCTGGAGTTCAGCAACCATTTGTCGTTGGGCCAGCAGGTTTTCAAGATGGCCGCCGAGTTGGCCTATCTCGAGTTCGGCGATCTCATCGACACCCTGGTCGAGGAGGGCAAGTTCACCAGCGACGAGTCACACACACTGGCGCGGCTGGGGCTGGCCAACTATTTCGCCGCGGCCACCGTGCTCCCCTACCGCCAATTTCACGACGTCGCAGAGAATTTCCGCTACGACGTCGAGCGGTTGTCGTCGTTCTACTCGATCAGCTACGAGACCATCGCGCACCGGCTTTCGACGCTGCAGCGCCCGTCGATGCGCGGCGTGCCGTTCTCCTTCGTCCGGGTCGATCGGGCCGGGAACATGTCAAAGCGCCAGTCCGCCACCGGCTTTCACTTCTCCTCCAGCGGTGGCACCTGCCCGCTGTGGAACGTCTACGAGACGTTCGCCAATCCGGGCAAAATCCTGGTGCAGATCGCCCAGATGCCCGACGGGCGCAACTACATGTGGGTGGCCCGCACCGTGGAGCGCCGCGCGGCCCGGTATGGTCAGCCGGGTAAGACCTTCGCGATCGGGTTGGGCTGCGAGCTTCGGCACGCTCACCGGCTCGTCTACTCGGAGGGACTCGACGTCTCGGGGGAACCAGGAACAGTGGCCACACCGATCGGCGCGGGCTGCCGGGTCTGCGAACGCGACAATTGCCCGCAGCGCGCCTTCCCGGCGCTCGGACGCGCACTCGATCTCGACGAGCACCGCAGCACGGTGTCTCCCTACCTGGTGACCCAGCCGTGAGCGGCCATCCGGCCGGCCGCATTCCGCCGGGGCGGTTTCGCGAACTGGGACCGATCAATTGGGTGATCGCGAAGCTGGGCGCGCGCACCGTCGCCGCCCCGGAGATGCACCTGTTCACCACCCTGGGTCAGCGCCGGTTGCTGTTTTGGACGTGGCTGGCCTACGGGGGCCGGCTGTTGCGCGGGAAGCTTCCGACCGTCGACACCGAGTTGGTGATCCTGCGGGTCGCGCATCTGCGCGCGTGCGAATACGAACTGCAGCACCATCGGCGGATGGCGCGGGCCGCCGGATTGGACGCGGACCTGCAGGCCGCCATCTTCGCCTGGCCCGAAAGGCTGGATCCGGTCGATGCGCGCCTGACCGTGCGCCAGCAGGCGCTGCTGGCGGCGACGGACGAGTTCGTCAAGGACCGGACCGTCACCCCCGACACCTGGCAGCAGCTGGCGACTCACCTGGATCGGCGGCAGCTGATCGAATTCTGTTTACTGGCAAGCCAATACGACGGGCTTGCCGCGACCATGTCGGCGCTCGAGATTCCGCTGGACCATCCGCTATAGGTAGACGTCGGCCAGGATGGCCAGCGTCAAGATCACCGGAAGTACCGGCAGCGCGAAGGCGAACGCCGCCCATGGCTGCTTGTCGCGCCGGCGCTGGCGCAGGCCCCACACCGCGGCGCAGATCCCCAGCACCACCGAGGCCAGCAACACCAGCGGTCCCCACTGCCCGGCCGTCGCGTTGTCGCCGCTCGAAATGGCCAGCAGCCACAGGACATAGCCGGTCAACAGGCCACCGATGGCCGCCACGATGGCCTGAGGGGTGACGGTGCGAATCATTGCCGGCTCAGAAGTTGATCATGTGTCCGGTCAGGCCGTGGAAGCATTCCTGTAGCGCCTCGGACATGGTCGGGTGGGTGTGCACGTTGCGGGCCAGCTCGGTCGCGGTCAGATCCCATTTCTGGGCCAGCGTCAGCTCCGGAAGAAGTTCGGACACATCGTGTCCGACCAGGTGTCCGCCCAGCAGCTCACCGTATTTCGCGTCGGCCACCAGTTTGACGAAACCGCTGGGGTCGCCGACACCGTGGGCCTTGCCGTTCGCGGTGAACGGGAACTTCGCCACCACCACGTCATGACCTTCGTCGCGGGCCTGCTCCTCGGTGAGCCCGAAGCTGGCGACGTTGGGCTGGCAGAACGTCGCGCGCGGCATCATCCGGTAATCACCGAGCGCCAAAGTCTCTGCGCCGGCGATGGTTTCGGCGGCCACCACGCCCTGGGCCTCGGCGACGTGGGCCAGCTGCAGCTTCCCGGTGACATCACCGATGGCGTAGATGTGCTCGATGTTGGTGCGCATGTAGTCGGTGATTCCGATGGCCCTGCGGTCGGTCAGCGCGACGCCGGCCGCCTCCAGGCCGAAACCCTCGACGTTGGGCGCAAAACCGATGGCCTGCAACACCTTCGCGGCCTTGAGTTCCTGCGCATTGCCGTCCTTGCTGACGGCGACGGTCACCTCCGAGCCGTTGTCGGAGATGGACTCGACTTTCGTTCCGGTGAGGATTTTGACGCCCAGCTTCTTGAATTGCTTTTCGATCTCCTTGGAGACGTCGGCATCCTCGTTGGGCAGGGCGCGCGGCAGGAACTCCACGATGGTCACGTCCACGCCGTAGTTCTTCAGCACATAGCCGAACTCCATGCCGATGGCACCCGCGCCGGCGATGACGATCGACTCCGGCAACTCGCGGGACAGGATCTGCTCTTCGTAGGTGACCACGTTGGCCGACAGCGACGTGCCGGGAACCAGGCGGGTGCTGCTGCCCGTGGCGATGATGGCGTTGTCGAAGGTGACGGTTACTGAATTTCCAGCGCCGCCCTCCTCCGTCAATTCGACCGAGATCGTGTTGGCGTCGGTAAAGCGGCCGTAGCCATGGATTTCGGTGATCTTGTTCTTCTTCATCAGGAAGTGCACGCCGGCGACGCGGCCCTCGGCCACCTTGCGGCTGCGGTCAAACGCGGCGCCGTAGTCGAAGGTCGCCTCGCCGCTGATGCCGAACGTCTTGGCCTCTTTGGTGAAGATGTGTGCGAGTTCGGCGTTGCGCAGCAGCGCCTTGGACGGGATGCATCCGACGTTCAGGCACACCCCACCCCAGTACTTCGGTTCGACGACCGCGGTGGACAGGCCCAGCTGAGCGGCGCGGATGGCTGCGACGTATCCGCCGGGACCGGCCCCGAGGACGACGACGTCATAGTGAGAAGGCACGAGCCCACCCTAGTTGGCCACGGCCCCTGGTGGCCGCCCGGGCGAGGCGTCAATACGGAATGAGCCCGACGAGGCAGTGCCCCACCCGCTCGCAGTGGTAATAGCCGTACAGGGGCGCCGACGCCACCAACGAGGCGAACGGCGCGGACATCATCGCCACCGAGAGCGCCGAGATCAGCGGCCTGCCCTCGGTCATCGCCAGCATCACACCGCAGACGATGCAGACCACGACGTAGACCAGGACCACGAACAGCGCGGGCGTCTTGTGCGCCGAGTGATACGACCAATAGAACAGCCCCAGCCCGAGCACGGCCGCCGCGGCCCACACGCCGAGCAGCACCAGGGCCAGCTTCCACCACTTGAGGTAGAGATACCGGCCGGGAACGTTGACCGGTTGCACCGGCCCGACGGGCTCAGCCGGCCCCGGCTCCGATTCGGGCTCCGCCGGTTCGGGCTCGGTTTCCGCAGCAGGCTCGCCGGTGTCCTCGTCGCCGTCGTCGTCATCGAAATCGGGCACCCACGATTGGGTGCCGGTGTGCGCGGAGTCGTCATCGTCGTCGGAGAAGTCCGGCACGAACGCCTCCGTGCCGGGGCTCGAGGCGTCCTTGTCGTCAGCCACCGGCGGTCACCCGCAACGCGACCAGGACGCCGAACCAGCCCGGCGCGACCGACACGAGAAAAGCGCCCAGCATCGTGACCCACCGGCGTCCGGAAAACAGGATCGTGGTCAGCCCGACCACGCTGAGGACGCCGGCCACCGACGCGATGGCGATGCCCGGGCGGACGCTGGCGTGGATCGCCACGGTGCACGCGACACCCGCCAAAAGTCCGACCGCACTGCCGATCAGCATGGCGCTGGCCAACAACCAGGGACGCGGAAGCGGGATCACTTTCTCGACTGTACTGCGGAGACCGGGCAGGTCGCCGAGGCCGCGTCGGCCACCACCGGACCCCGCGTTGCGGGCCGTTCGCCGCGTTCGTAATCGGCGCCGGTGATCACCGCCGCGGCGGCCAGCGACGCCCGCTCCTGTTCGGTGAAGACGCGGCCGCGGGACAAAAACCGCACCCCGTCGGGCGCTTCCAGGCTGAACCCGCCGCCGCGGCCGGGCACCACGTCGATGACCAATTGGGTGTGCTTGTCGCGATAGTGGGCTGCGTACTGCGGACCCGAAATCCACACCGGCACGCCGTCTGTCCCGACGTCGAGCACGCCGAGCAAGACGTCGCGGTCACCGACGAGGAAGTCGCCGAGCGGGTAACACATGGGCGACGAGCCGTCGCAGCAGCCGCCGGACTGGTGGAACATCACCGACCCGTGGGTGGCCTGCACCCGCGTCAGCACCTCGGCGGCCGGGGCGGTGATGACTACCCCAGCTGGCGCGACCATCAGAAGAACCCGAGCGCCTTGTCGGAGTAGGACACCAGCATGTTCTTGGTCTGCTGATAGTGCTCCAGAGCCATCTTGTGGCACTCGCGCCCGAAGCCGGACAGCTTGTAGCCGCCGAACGCCGCATGCGGCGGATACACGTGGTAGCAGTTGACCCACACCCGGCCGGCCTGGATGTCGCGGCCGGCGCGGTAGGCGGTGTTGCCGTCGCGGCTCCACACTCCCGCGCCCAGTCCGTAGAGGGTGTCGTTGGCGATCGCGATGGCGTCGTCGTAATCGTCGAACGACGTCACCGTCACCACCGGCCCGAAGATCTCCTCCTGGAAGACGCGCATCTTGTTGTTGCCGCCGAAGATGGTGGGCTGCATGTAGAAGCCGCCGGACAGGTCGCCGCCGAGCTCGGCGCGTTCGCCGCCGGTGATCACCTTGGCGCCCTCGTCCTTGCCGATTTCGATGTAGGACAACACTTTTTCCAGTTGGTCGTTGGACGCCTGGGAACCCAGCATGGTCTCGCTGTCCAGGGGATCGCCCTGGCGCACCGCCTTGGTGCGGATCGCGGCCAGCTCGAGGAACTCGTCGTAGATGTCGGCCTGGACCAGGCTGCGCGACGGGCAGGTGCACACCTCGCCCTGGTTGAGGGCGAACATGGTGAAGCCCTCGAGGGCCTTGTCCTGATAGTCGTCGGCCTTGGCCATCACGTCGGAGAAGAAGATGTTGGGGCTCTTGCCGCCGAGTTCCAGGGTGACCGGGATCAGGTTGTGCGAGGCGTACTGCATGATCAGGCGCCCGGTGGTGGTCTCGCCGGTGAACGCGATCTTGGCGATCCGGTTGCTCGACGCCAGCGGCTTGCCGGCCTCGGCGCCGAAGCCGTTGACGACGTTGACCACCCCGGGCGGCAGCAGGTCGCCGATCAACGACATCAGGTAGAGCACCGAAACCGGTGTCTGCTCCGCGGGTTTGAGCACCACCGCGTTGCCGGCCGCCAGTGCGGGCGCCAACTTCCAGGCGCCCATCAGGATGGGGAAGTTCCACGGGATGATCTGCCCGACCACGCCGAGCGGTTCGTGGAAGTGGTAGGCCACGGTGTCGTCGTCGATCTGGCTCAGCGAGCCCTCCTGCGCGCGCAACGCCGCGGCGAAGTAACGGAAGTGGTCGGCGGCCAACGGGATGTCGGCGGCCAGCGCCTCGCGGATCGGCTTGCCGTTGTCCCACACCTCGGCGACCGCCAGCGCGGCGGTGTGCTCGTCGATGCGGTCGGCGATCTTGTTCAGGATCGCCGCCCGCTCGGCCGGCGCCGTCTTGCCCCACGCCGGAGCCGCCGCATGCGCGGCGTCGAGCGCCTTGTCGATGTCGGCCTCATCGGAGCGGGCCACCTCGCAGAACGTCTGGCCGGTGACCGGAGTCGGGTTCTCGAAGTAGCGACCCTTCGCGGGCGCGACCCACTGTCCGCCGATGAAGTTCTCGTAGCGGGATTCATACGACATCAATGCCCCGGCGGAACCTGGACGTGCGAAAACAGTCATCTGCTCTCACTCCTCGTGCGGCTGTGTAATTCACCTCACACTACCGCCGCGGCCACAATGGTTTCCATGACGCCGGAAGCTCACGCCGCGCCCGAAGACAACCAAGACCCGTACCTGTGGCTCGAGGACGTCACCGGTGACGAGGCGCTCGATTGGGTGCGGGCGCGCAACGAGCCGACGCTGGCGCGCTTTCGCGACGAGAACTTCGAACGAATGCGCACCGAGGCGCTCGAGGTGCTCGACACTGACGCCCGCATCCCCTACGTGGTCCGCCGGGGTGACTACCTCTACAACTTCTGGCGCGATGCGGCCAACCCCCGCGGACTGTGGCGGCGCACGACGCTCGACAGTTACCGGACCGACTCCCCCGAGTGGGACGTGCTGATCGACGTCGACGAGTTGGGCCGGGCCGACGGCGAGAAATGGGTGTGGGCGGGCGCCGGTGTCATCTATCCCGAATACACCCGCGCATTGGTCAGCCTGTCCCGCGGCGGCTCGGATGCCTCCATCGTGCGTGAATTCGACATGATCACAAGGGAATTCGTTGACGGCGGCTTCGAACTTCCGGAAGCCAAGTCGCAGATCAGCTGGGCCGATCCGGACACCGTGCTGGTCGGCACCGACTTCGGCGCCGACTCACTCACCGATTCCGGCTATCCGCGGGTGGTCAAACGGTGGCGTCGCGGCACCCCGCTCGCCGACGCAGAAACGGTGTTCGAGGGCGCGCGTTCCGATGTCAACGTGGCGGCAAGCACCAGCCGGGTTCCCGGCTTCGAGCGCACCCTGATCAGCCGGGCGCTGGACTTCTGGAACGAAGAGGTCTACGAGCTGCGCGGCTCGGAACTCGTTCGCATCGACACGCCCACCGACGCCAGCGTCAGCCTGCACCGCGAGTGGCTGTTGATCGAGTTGCGCAGCGACTGGTCATCGGGCGACGCCACCTACACCGCCGGGTCGCTGCTGGCGGCGAAGTACGAGGAATTCCTCGCCGGCACAGCGCAATTGCAGATCGTGTTCGAACCCGACGAGCACACCGCGCTCAACCACTACGCATGGACGAAGGACCGGCTGCTGATGGTCTCGCTGGCCGACGTGGCGAGCCGCGTCGAAATCGTCACGCCGCGGGACTGGCGGCGCGAGCCCTTGGCCGGCATCCCCGCCGCGACCAACACCGTCGTGGTCTCCGCCGACGACACCGGCGACGAGTTCTTCCTGGACTCCAGCGGATTCGACTCGCCGTCGCGACTGATGCGGGGTACCGACCACGGCCAACTCGAACAGATCAAGTCCGCCCCGGGCTTCTTCGATGCCGAAAACATCTCGGTGACACAGCATTTCGTGGCATCGCAGGACGGCACGTCGATCCCCTATTTCGTGGTGCGCGGCCCGGAGGCTTCCGACGGACCGGCGCCCACCCTGCTCTACGGCTATGGCGGCTTCGAATCGTCGAACACGCCGGGCTACAGCGGCGTCCTGGGCCGGCTGTGGCTCGCCCGCGGCGGCACGTATGTCCTGGCCAACATCCGTGGCGGCGGCGAGTACGGCCCCGGCTGGCACACCCAGGCGATGCGCGAGGGCCGCCACAAGGTGGCCGAGGACTTCGCCGCCGTGGCAACCGATTTGGTGGAGCGCGGCATCACCACGGTCGAGCAGCTCGGAGCGCAGGGCGGCAGCAACGGCGGCCTGCTGATGGGCATCATGTTGACCAAGTACCCGGAGAGGTTCGGCGCGCTGGTGTGCAGCGTGCCCCTGCTCGACATGAAGCGCTACCACCTGCTGCTGGCCGGCGCCTCATGGGTCGCCGAATACGGCGACCCCGACAACCCCGACGACTGGCAGTTCATCTCGGAATATTCGCCCTACCAGAACATTTCGGCCACGCGCGCATACCCGCCGGTGCTGATGACCACGTCCACCCGCGATGACCGCGTGCACCCGGGCCACGCCCGCAAGATGACCGCGGCGCTCGAGGCCGCCGGTCAGCCGGTCTTCTACTACGAGAACATCGAGGGCGGGCACGCCGGCGCGGCGGACAACGAGCAGGTGGCGTTCAAGTCGGCGCTGACCTATTCGTTCCTGTGGCAGATGCTGACGCGCGGATGAACCTGCGCGGGATCGTAGCGCTGCTGGCGACGACCGTCGTGGTCGCCTGCGGTCAGCAGAACGCCCAATCCCACGGGGCCGCAACCACTACCGGTCTGCTGCCCGCGGGCGTGCCCACCGAGGGATCCCGGCCGCCGGCCGCGACTCTGCCGCCTGCGGCTGAGCCGCGCAACGCGCCGCCGGCCGGGACACCACCGGGCCGGGTGGTGCCGGTTGCCGGTCATCCGGAAGGCGTCGCCGTCGAGGCCGCGACCCGCACCGTGGCGCTCGCCACGCACGATCCCGATCAGCTCGTCCTGCTCGATGCCGACTCGTTGGGCGTATCCGTTCAGATTCCGCTGCCGGGTTCGGCACGTCATGTCGAGTTGGCCGCCCCGGGCGGACCGGTCCTGGTGCCGGTCGAAAGCGCAAATGCGTTGGTGGAAGTGCAATTACCGAGTGGCGCCGTGTCGCCGTCGATCGTCACCGGCACGTCGCCGCATGACGCCGCGGCGGCGTCCGACGGCACCATCTTCGTCGGCAACGAACTGGGCGGCACGGTGGCCGCCGTGCGCGGCGGCAAGGTCGTGAAGGTCTTCACCGACAGCGTGCAACCCGCCGGTCTCGCCGCCGCGGGAACGGCCGTCGGAATGCTGGACGCGCGGAGAAACACGCTGACGGTCTACGACGCGCAGCGGCTGGCCGTCGTCGGGTCGGCCCCGGCCGGCGCGGGGCCCACCCACTTGGTCGCCGATCGGCGCGGCCGGATGATCGCCACCGACACCCGCGGCGACACCATCCGGGTGTTCGATCCGCTGCCGGCGCCCCGCGAAGTCGCCGCCGTCACGCAGCCCGGCGGCCCCTACGGCATCGCCTACGACGCGGCGCGTGACCGGCTCTGGGTCGCCTCCTCGGGCACCAACGAGGTCGTCGGCTACGACATGAGCCAGCCCGCACCCCGCGAAATCCGGCGGATCCCGACGGTGCAGAACCCGTACAGCGTGGGGGTCGACTCGCGGACCGGGCGCCTCGTCGTCGCGGGCGCCACCGCGGGGGTGCTGCAGGTCGTCGAGCCCGGCGTCTGAGGGCCCGCCCTTAGGATCGTCACCGTGGCCGCGATTGAACGCATCGAGCTCACCCTGCTGGCGACGGGATTGATCGGCATCCTGGCCTCGGCGGCCCAGGCCCGCTACCGCTTCATCAAGGACCGGCGCGCCGGCCGGCGGTTCTACTGGGCGACCGCGATCATCGGCATCGTCTGCTTTGCGGCCGGGACCGGCCAGCTGTGGCCGAATGCCATTCTGGTGGCGGCCGTTTTCTCCTGCATCGTTGCCTTCTCCGCCTACCTGACCACGCCGTATTTGAAGATCGGCGGGCGAATCTATGCGTCCTCGCCGGAGAACCGCGAGCCCGACCCCTAAGGACGCAATGCCGACCAGCGACTTCCAGACCCTGCTCTATCGGACGGCCGGCGCGGTCGCCACCATCACGCTGAACCGCCCGGAGCAGCTCAACACCATCGTGCCGCCGATGCCCGACGAGATCGAGGCCGCCATCGGCCTGGCCGAGCGCGACCCGGCGATCAAGGTCATCGTGCTGCGCGGCGCGGGCCGGGCCTTCTCCGGCGGCTACGACTTCGGCGGCGGGTTCCAGCACTGGGGCGAGGCCATGATGACCGACGGGAAATGGGATCCCGGCAAGGACTTCGCGATGGTCAGCGCCCGCGAGACCGGGCCGACGAATAAGTTCATGGCCATCTGGCGCGCGTCCAAGCCGGTGATCGCCCAGGTGCACGGCTGGTGCGTCGGCGGGGCCAGCGACTACGCGCTCTGCGCGGACCTGGTGATCGCCAGCGAGGACGCCGTGATCGGCACGCCCTACAGCAGGATGTGGGGCGCCTATCTGACCGGGATGTGGCTGTACCGGCTGAGCCTGGCCAAGGCGAAGTGGCACTCGCTGACCGGCCGGCCGCTGACCGGGACGCAGGCCGCCGAGATCGAGCTGATCAACGAGGCGGTCCCGTTCGAGCGGCTGGAGGCCCGCGTCGCCGAAGTCGCGGCCGAGCTGGCGCAGATCCCCTTGTCGCAGCTGCAGGCGCAGAAGCTGATCGTCAACCAGGCCTACGAGAACATGGGGTTGGCGTCGACCCAGACGTTGGGCGGCATTCTCGACGGCCTGATGCGCAACACCCCCGACGCGTTGGCCTTCATCGGCACCGCCCAGTCCGAGGGCGTGCGGGCCGCGATCGAGCGCCGCGACGGCCCGTTCGGTGATTACAGTCAGGCCCCGCCGGAGCTACGGCCCGATCCCAGTCACGTCATCGTCCCTGATGGCGACTGATACTGAGACGCACTAGCGAAATCCTGAGAGTGAGCTGGAAACTATTCCGGCCGGGCCAAGAGGTGTTACCGTAATAGCTATGTCTCGGCTGAGTACTGGCCTGCGTGCAGGCGCTGCGTTCCTTGCTCTCGGTATTACCGCTGCGATCTTTCCGTCGACCGCGGTAGCCGACTCCACGGAGGACTTCCCGATCCCCCGGCGAATGATCAACACCACGTGCGACGCCGAGCAGATCCTGGCGGCCTCCCGGGACACCAGCCCGGTGTACTACCAGCGCTACATGATCGACTTCAACAACCACCCGAACGTCCAGCAGGCGACCATCGACAAGGCGCACTGGTTCTACGCGTTGTCGCCGGCGGACCGTCGGAACTACTCCGAGAACTTCTATGCGCCACAGGCCGATCCGCTGTGGCTGGCCTGGCCCAACCACATGAAGATCTTCTGGAACAACAAGGGCGTCGTGGCCAAGGCCACCGACATCTGCAATACATACGCGCCCGGCGACATGTCGGTGTGGAACTGGGCGTAAGCCGCTTCAGGTAGTCGTCACCCCATCGGGGGTCGGGCCGCGCAAGTTCAGCGCGGCTGCACCAATCCGCCCCGCGGGTGCTCGTCGACGTCGTCGAGGATCAGCTCGCGCACGGCGCGACGCGGTCCGTACGGTCGCAACATCGTGCTCGCCGGCCGTGGACGCACGTGCTGCGGCCACCAGAACCAGCGCCCGAGCAAGGTGGCCAGCGACGGTGTCATGAACGAACGCACGATCAAGGTGTCGAACAATAGCCCCAGCGCGATCGTCGTACCCACCTGGGCCATCACCAGCAGCGGGCTGAACATGAACGTGGCCATGGTGGCGGCGAACACCAGACCGGCGGAGGTCACCACCGAGCCCGAACCCGCCATCGCGCGGATGGTCCCCGTTTTCAGCCCCGCGTGGATTTCCTCCTTGAACCGCGATATCAGCAGCAAGTTGTAGTCCGAGCCGACCGCCAACAGCAGGATGATCGCCATCGCCAGCACCATCCAGTGCAACTTCAGGCCCAGGATGTACTGCCATACGAGCACGGAGAGTCCGAATGAGGCGCCCAGCGACAGCAACACCGTGCCAACGATCACGAAGGCCGCCACGACGCTTCGGGTGATCACCAGCATGATGACGAAAATCAAAGTGGCTGCGGCGATTCCGGCGATCATCAGGTCGATGTTGGAGCCGTCGTGCATGTCCTTGTACGTCGCGGCGGTGCCGCCGAGGTAGACCTTCGCGCCCTCCCAGGGGGTGCCCTTGATCGCCTCGTGGACCGCCTGCTTGATCGGTTCGATGTGGTTGATGCCTTCGGGGGTCGCCGGGTCGCCTTCGTGGGAGATGATCAGCCGGACCGCGTGCCCGTCCGGCGAGATGAACTGTTTGAGGCCTCGCGCGAAATCCGGGCTCTTGAACGCCTCCGGCGGAAGGTAGAACGTGTCGTCGTTCTTCGCTTTGTCGAAGGCGTCGCCCTGGGCGGTGGCGTTGTCGGACTGCGCTCTGGCTTGTTCGTTAAGACCTTGCGTGATCGCATAGTTCGACATGATGGTGTCGAGGTTGCGTTGCTGGCTCTCGATCTGCGGCGGTATCAGCGCCACCAGCTTGGGCTGGATCTGATCCAACTTATCGAGGTTCGCGCTGAGGTTCACGATGTTCTGGGCCACCTGGTCGATGCCGTCGAGCGCGTTGAAGATCGACCGAAGCGCCCAGCAGCTCGGGATGTCGTAACAGTGCTTCTCCCAGTAGAAGTAGCTGCGGATCGGCCGGAAGAAATCGTCGAAGTTGGCGATGTCGTCGCGCAACGCCTCGGTGATCTGCACGGTTTCCTTGGTGAGCCTGGTGGTTTCGTGCGTCGTGTTGCTCAGATCCTGGGTCACCTGCATCTGCTCATGCAGCGTTGCCATCGTCTTGCGCAGCTCGTCGGCCTGCTTGAGCAAGTTTGCCGCCTGCTCGTCCTGATAGTGCTGCGTCTGGATTCGCCCCGCTGCCTGCGCGCCCATCTGAAAACCGAGGGTGCTGTGGTCGAGCGGCGTGCCCAGCGGTCGGGTGATGGTCTGCACCCGGCCGATACCGGGGATATGGAAGACCGCCTTGGCGACCTTGTCCAGGACGATGAAGTCCGCCGGATTACGCAGGTCGTGATCGGTCTCGATCATCAACAGCTCAGGATTGAGCCGCGCCTGGTCGAAGTGCCGGTCCGCGGCGGCATAGCCGACATTGGCCGGGGTGTCCGCCGGCAGGAAGTGGCGGTTGTCGTAGTCCGTCTTGTAACCGGGCAGGGCGAGCAGACCAACCAATGCGACTCCGATGGTCACCGCGAGAACCGGTGCGGGCCAGCGGACGACCGCGGTGCCGATGCGACGCCAGCCCCGGGTCTGCAGCTTGCGCTTCGGGTCCATCAGCTTGAAGAACGACGCCACGGTCAGGACCGCCGGCGCCAGGGTCAAGGCCGCGAGGACCGCGACCAGCATGCCGACGGCGCAGGGTATGCCGAGTGACGAGAAATAGGGCAACCGGCAAAAGCTCAGGCAGTACATCGCGCCGGCGATGGTCAGCCCCGACCCCAGCACGACATGGGCGGTGCTGTGGAACATCGTGTAGAACGCTTGTTCACGCGTCTCACCCAGACCGCGGGCCTCGTGGTAGCGGCCGACCACGAAGATCGCGTAGTCCGTGCCGGCGGCGATCGCCATCAGCACGAGCATGTTGTTGGCGAACGTGGAAAGCCCCATGATGCCGTAGTTTCCGAGCGTCGCGACGACACCGCGGGCCGCTGCCAGCTCGATGAACACCATGGCCAGCATGATCAGAACGGTGGCCACCGACCGGTAGACGATCAGCAGCATCACGATGATCACGACGAAGGTGACGAGCGTGACGACCATGACGCCCTTTTCGCCCGCGTGGGACTGGTCGGCGAACAGCGGACCGGCGCCGGTGACGTAGGCCTTGATCCCCGGCGGCGCCGGCACCGAGTTGACGATCTTGCGGACGGCGTCGCTGGACTCGGAGGACAACCCGCCGCCCATGTTGCCGGCGAGGTAGACCTGGACGTACGCGGCCTTTTGGTCGTGGCTCTGGGATCCCGCGGCGGTCAGCGGATCGCTCCAGAAATCCTGGATGTGCTGAACGTGCTTCTTGTCCTGTTCGAGCCGCCTGACGATCTCGTCGTAGTAGCGGTGCGCTTCGGGCCCGAGCGGCTTGTCACCCTCCAGCAGGACCATCGCCGAGCTGTCGGAGTTGAACTCTTTGAACGTCGATCCGACGCGCATCATCGACTGGAAGGATGCCGCGTCCGTCGGACTCATCGACACCGAGTGCGTTTTGGAGACCACCTCCAGCTGAGGCGCCACGGTGTTGGTGACGAAGACGATGCCCAACCACACCAGGACGATCGGCAGCGCCAGCCGGTGGATCATGCGCGGCAGGAACGGCGGGATCAGCGGCTGGTCGACGCGCGGCGCGGCCTCGCTTGGCTGGCTCATGCGGACTTGTCCAGGCAATAGACGAACGCGTTCACGGTCTGGTTGGGATCTGAGCGATTCGGAGTCTTGATGACGTCACCGCTTCCATCGTGCTTGTTGACCACGAACTGGCAGGCGATCCAACTGCCGTCGCCTTGCGCCACCAGGTTTGCCGGGATGCCGGGCTTCGTTGAACTCAATGTTTTGCTCCAGGGCAAGGGCACGTTGAGGGCCTGCTGCGGATGGGAGTTTTCGTCGAGGTAGTTGATGGTCGCCGTGCTGCCCGGTGAACCCCAGACCTCGAGGGTGATCGTCTTGGCGTTGAACTCATCGAGAACCTCACCCGAGGTGCCGCCGCCGAACGAACCTTTGTGAACGCCGAAGACGCCGTGCAGTCGGTATACGACGAATCCCGACACCGCGACGACGGCTGCGATGGTGAGCACCAGCCAGAAACGCCCCAGAAACCCCTTTTTCCTGGCGCGCTGCGGAGCGGCCGTGTCGCCCTCCCCGCCGGCCGAGCCCTGCGTTTTCAGCGGCTCGGTCCTCGGCTCAGTCGTCGTCATGGGCGTTTCAAGTCCTTCACGTTCACCGGTTGCAGTTCGCCAAGCCACGCCCCCCGGCCTCCTCTCTGCGTTCATTGCGATCCCGAGATGAGCCCGACGCACGTGGCCGTCAGCAGGCGGGTCAGGGCGGACGCGAAGTCCAGATTCCACTCGGGCGGAACGACTTCGGGCTCCTCGGCGTAGACGTCGGTCAGGTGTTCCGGCGGGTTCGCGACCTGCCAGAGCGTCGCGGCCAGCGAGTACGCGGCCAGCAGGATGTCGAGCGAGCCCGATCGCCCGAGTTCGGGCAGTGCGCTGCCGATCGAATCGGCCAGTGACAGTGTGGCCGCGGTGCTGATCCGCCTGACCTCGATGACCCGCTCCGCGTCCACCTCGTGTTCCAGGTGCAGGTGCAGATTGGCCAGCAGGTCGCAGAACAACGGGTCTTGGGCCAGGGCTTCGGCCAGCGTCTCGGCGATGCGCAAGGGCGACTTCGCGCCGGGCTCGGCCAGCTTCTCCGATACCGTGGTCGACCACCGCACCCAGCCCTCGGCGGACAGATGCAGCAGGACCTCCTTGTGCGAGGTGAAGTAGCGGCGCACCGCCGAGTAGTGAATCCCGGCGCGACTGGCGACCGCGGTCAGGGTGACCGACGCGACGCCCGTTTCCATCGCCAGCGAGCGTGCCGCTTCCACGAGGGCCTCCGCACGTTGGCGCTTCTTCTCCTCGGTGCGGGCGCGCTGGAATGTTAGTTGCGCCACCGGCTGAGCGTAACGCACGTTGTGTGATTTGCATAACGCACGTCGCGTGATTTGTGCTGGCTCACCGGGGTCACGAAAAACAGGTAAGGGTGTAACCATACCCATCGTCCGGCACCCAAGAGCCCCTCGGAGTAGCGCGTGCAAACCATTGCCCTGATCGGGTTTCTCGGCGGGCTGATCACCGGCATCTCGCCGTGCATCCTGCCGGTGCTTCCGGTGATTCTGCTGTCCGGCATGGAAAGCACCCGCGACGGCACACCCACCGCGCGTTCGGCGGCGCGGCCATACCTGGTGATCGCGGGCCTGGTGTGCAGCTTCAGCCTCGCCACGTTGATCGGCTCGGCGCTGCTGACGGCGCTGCACCTGCCACAGGACGCGATCCGGTGGGCCGCACTGGTGGTGTTGGTCCTGATCGGCCTGGGCCTGATCTTCCCGCCGGTGCAGCACTTGATCGAGCGACCTTTCGCCTACCTCCCGCAGCGTCAAATCGGCTCGGGGACAAACGGTTTCGGTTTGGGTCTGACGCTGGGCGCGCTCTACGTGCCGTGTGCGGGCCCGGTGCTGGCCGCGATCGTGGTGGCCGGGGGGACGTCCTCGATCGGGCTCGGCGCGCTCGTGTTGACCGCGACGTTCGCCGCCGGCATCGCGTTGCCGCTGCTGGCCTTCGCGCTGGCCGGACGGCGCGTCGCCGAACGCGTGGCCGCATTCCGCCGTCGCCAGCGGGTGATCCAGGTCGCCGGCGGAATCGCGATGATCGTGCTGGCCGTGGCGCTGGTGTTCAACCTGCCCGCGATGCTGCAGCGCTCCGTCCCCGACTACACGACGGCGATGCAGAACAAGCTGGGGGCCAACAACATCCAACGCAGCCTGGCACCGGCCGCCGTGCAACAGCCGAACGGCGGCGGCGCGCTGCCGCTGAGCCCGCCCGGTGCCCCAGTGAACGGCGCGCTGAGCGACTGCGCCGGCGTCTCCGCCGGCCTGCAACAGTGCGGACCGGCTCCCGCCCTGACCGGCATCACCGGATGGCTCAACACGCCCGACGGCAAGCCGTTGGACGCCGCGACGGTGCGCGGCAAGGTGATCCTGATCGACTTCTGGGCCTATTCGTGCATCAACTGTCAGCGCGCCATCCCGCACGTAATCGATTGGTACAACCGGTATCGCGACAACGGCTTCCTCGTCATCGGGGTGCACACCCCGGAGTACGCCTTCGAGCGGGTGGCGGCCAATGTGGCCAGCGGCGCCGCCGATCTGCACATCACCTATCCCATTGCGCTGGACAACGACTACGCGACGTGGAACAACTTTCAGAATCTGTATTGGCCGGCCGAGTACCTGATCGACGCGAATGGGCAAGTGCGGCACAGCAAGTTCGGCGAGGGCGATTACGACGACACCGAAAAGCTGATCCGCAAGCTTCTGCTCGATGCGCATCCCGGCGTCGCGCTGCCCGCGCCGACGAACTCGGCCGACATGACGCCGCAGACCCGGCTCACCCCCGAGACGTACCTGGGTGTCGGTCGGTCTGAAAATTACGGCGGCACTGGGGATTACAAAGCCGGTGCCACCACGCTGAGCCTCCCGCCACGCCTGGCCGACGACAAGTTCGCCCTGGGCGGCCGCTGGAGCCTGGACAACCAGGGGGCAACGGCGGACGGCGACGACTCCGTCATCCGCCTGAACTACACCGCGAAAGATGTCTACGCCGTCGTCGGCGGCAGCGGCACCGTCACGGTGAAGCGGGATGGCAAGACCACCACGACCCCGATCGGCGGAGCGCCCACGTTGCACCGGATCGTCGCCGACGACTCCGCGCACCGCGACCAGCTGGACATGCGAGTCAGCAAGGGCTTGCAGGTCTTCTCGTTCACCTTCGGCTAGCCGCCCATCCGTCGCATCGGCGGCAACGAATAACCCCCGTGGATCACTCACGCGCCCGCTCAGTGGCGGTCATTGGCAGCGGCGTGGCCGGGCTCACCGCTGCCTACGTGCTGTCCGGCCGTGACCGCGTCTGCCTGTACGAGGCCGACGCGCGCCTCGGCGGCCACGCGCATACCCATTTCATCGACGACGGCTGCGGCCCGATCATGGGCATCGACTCCGCATTCCTAGTGCACAACGACCGCACCTATCCGACCCTGTGCCGATTGTTCAGCGATCTCGGTATCGCCACCCAGCACGCGGAGATGTCGATGTCGGTCAGGGCCGACGACATCGGCCTCGAATATGCGGGCGCACTGGGACTACGGGGACTGTTTGCGTGCCAGCAGTCGTCCCGACCGCGGTATCTGCTGATGCTCGCCGAGATCATCCGCTTTCACCGCGTCGCCTCGCGAGTGCTCGATGACGGCGCGGACAACCATCTCGAGACGCTGGAAAGCTTTGTGAACCGGCACCGCTTCTCCTCGTACTTTGTCGAGTATTTCCTCGCCCCCCTGGTGGCAGCGGTGTGGTCCTGCGCCGGCGGCGATGCGATGCGTTATCCCGCCCGTTATCTGTTCGTCTTCCTCGCTCACCACGGGATGTTGTCGGTTTTCGGGTCCCCGAAGTGGCGCACCGTCACTGGCGGCTCGGCGTCTTACGTCAAGGCGGTCGCCGCTCGCCTGGACGAAGTGTCGGTCCGGACGCCGGTGCATTCGCTGCGGCGGGTGCCCGACGGGGTGATGGTGCAGTCCAGCGGCGAGTCGCCGCGGCTTTTCGACGCCGCCGTCGTGGCCGTCCATCCCGACCAGGCTCTGATGTTGCTCGACCAACCGACGCCGTGGGAGCGCGCCGTGCTGTCCGAGCTTCCGTATACGACCAACCGCGCCCACCTGCACACCGACACCTCGGTACTTCCCCGCCGCCGCCGGGCCCGAGCGTCATGGAACTATTTGGTGACACCCAAGACGGATCACGTGGTGGTCAGCTATGACGTCAGCAGGCTGATGCGCCTGCACGGCGCGCGGCGATATGTGGTCACCCTCGGTGGCGAAGACCTGATCGATCCCGAGTCGGTGCTGGCCGAAATGACCTACGATCACCCGTTGTACACAGCGGAATCCGTTGCAGCGCAACGCTTGCTCCCGACCCTTGACGACGACCGCGTGGTATTCGCGGGCGCCTACCACGGCTGGGGCTTCCACGAAGACGGCGCGGCTTCGGGACTGCGCGCGGCCCGCCGGCTCGGTGCCGACTGGCCGGCCGCGCCCCTCCGCCCCGCAGGTGGCCCGGTGCTGAGCCACGTCTTGACCCCAGCCATCTACCGCACCACGATCACCCACAGCCGCCGCGTTCCGGTGCACCACTCCTTTGAATACCGAAGCTACAGCTGGTATGTCGACGTCGACCAGCTGCCCTCCTTGCCCCGCTGGCTTCGGCCGCTGGCGCGATTCCGCCCCGAGGACCACTTCGCCCACCCGCGGCACGGCTCGCTGCGTGAACGACTCAACGCCGTCTTTGTCGACCACGGCTTAGCCGTCCCCGACGGTCCCATCACCGCCCTATTGCAGGCCCGCGTTCTGGGATACGTGTTCAATCCGCTGAGCGTCTTCTGGTGCCACGACCGCGACGGGCGGCTCCGTCATGTGATCGCCGAGGTGCACAACACCTACGGTGAGCGCCACGCATACCTGTTGCCTCCGGCTGATCAACCGGTGGCGGCGGAAAAGTCCTTCTACGTATCACCATTCAACGCCGTGGACGGCTACTACCTGGTGCGCGCCCCGCGACCCGGCGCCGACGTCGACATCACAGTGGCCCTGCATCGTGGCGGCGAGCAGGCTTTCATCGCCAACCTGCGCGGACGGCGACAAGCGGCGTCCACGAGCCGGATTCTGATCAGCAACCTCATGTCACCACTGGCGCCGTGGGTAGTGGCGGCGCGCATCCGAATACAAGGGATCAAACTTTGGTTACGGCGAATTCCGGTGGTACCGCGATGACGGTACCGGCCATCCGCACCCGGCCGATCCGAAAACCCTCAGTGGCAATCGATTCGAGGCGCTGGCCGGCCGTCGCCACTGTGCCCTCCGGGCCGGTCGCCGCGGCGTCGGCCCTGATCGCCGCGGGACTGCTGCGGCGCGCCGCGGATCGGCTTCCACTGCGACTGGTCTACCCCGACGGCACGGTGGCCGGCGCGGCCGACCCCACCGCGCCGACAATGGTGGTCCATCGGCTCGATGCGCTGACCCGCCGCACCGGCCGCTACGGGCTGATCGGGTTCGGCGAGTCCTACATGGCCGGCGAATGGTCGTCGGATGACCTGGTGGCGATGTTGACGGCCTTCGCCACATCGATGGCCGACCTGGTGCCTCGCCCACTGCAATGGTTGCGACCTCTCGGGCCGGCGCTTCGACCGCGCTGGAAAGGCGTCGGCCGCGATCAAGCGCGACGCGACATAGCCGCGCACTATGACCTGTCCAATGACCTCTTCGCGCAGTTCCTCGACGAAACGATGACCTACTCGTGCGCGCTGTACACACAATTGCCGGCCACATCGGACGACCTCGCCGAGGCGCAGCGTCGCAAGATCGATCGGTTACTCGACATGGCCCACGTCCGCCGCGGCAGCCGGGTTCTCGAGATCGGCACCGGTTGGGGCGAATTGAGCCTACGCGCGGCCGCACGCGGAGCATACGTCCACTCAGTGACCTTGTCTGCCGAACAGCACCACCTGGCGCGCAGGCGCGCTGCCGCCGCGGGACTGACCGACCGGGTGCAAATCGATCTGTGCGATTACCGCGACGTCACAGGGTGCTACGAGGCCGTGATATCGGTCGAGATGATCGAGGCGGTCGGCTACCACTCGTGGCAGCGGTATTTCGCAACACTGCAACGCCTGGTGCGCCCCGGCGGCCGGGTAGCGATCCAGGCGATCACCATGCCGCACAACCGGATGCTGGCCAGCCGCAACACCCACACCTGGATCCAGAAGTACATCTTCCCCGGCGGGTTGCTTCCCTCCACGCGGGCCATCTCCGGTATCACCGCGCGGCACACGGATTTGCGGACCGTCGACATGACATCGCTGCGTCCGCATTACGCCGAAACACTGCGGCTCTGGCGGGAGCGGTTCTCACAGCGGCGAGATGACCTGGCGCAGTTGGGCTTCGACGAGGTGTTCGCCCGAATGTGGGAGCTGTATCTGGCACACTCGGAAGCCGGATTCCGATCGGGCTATCTCGACGTATATCAGTGGACATTCGAGCGCGAGGACAGACAGTGAACCTGGCCAACCTGATCGAAGTCTCCGGCGCCTCGCTGTTAGCTCTGGCTGTGGTGCATTCGATCGCGTTCGTAATCGGTTGGCGGATCGGCCGATACAACGTCGTCGACGTGGCATGGGGCATAGGTTTCATAACCATCGCCGCCGTCTGCGCGACGCTCGGACGTGGCGACCCTGCCCGGCGATGGCTGCTGCTGGCATTGGTGACGATCTGGGGCCTGCGGCTGAGCTGGCACATCCAGCGCAAAACAATAGGCAAGGGCGAGGATCCCCGCTACGCGAACTTGTTGCGGGATGCCACGCTCGGTCAGGTGGTTCGCAAAGTCTTTGTGCTACAAGGCTTCATCACGTGGTTTGTCGCATTCCCGTTGCAGCTTTCCGCGGCGACAGGCCCCGCCCCGAGGGCGCTGATGCCCATCGCGGCGCTGGGTGTGGCGACGTGGCTGGTGGGTTTCGTCTTCGAAGCCGTGGGCGACTATCAGCTCATGATTTTCAAATCCGATCCGGCCAACCGGGCCGCGGTGATGGACCGCGGCCTGTGGGCGTGGACCCGCCACCCCAATTACTTCGGCGACGCCGCGGTGTGGTGGGGGCTGTGGCTGATCACCATCAATGGCTGGTGGGCGCTTGTCACTGTCGGCTCTCCCCTGCTGATGACCTACTTTCTGGTGTGGGTGACCGGCGCGCGGTTGGCGGAGAAGTTGATGGCCGGCCGTCCTGGCTTCGCCGAATATCAGCAGCGGACCGCATTTTTCGTTCCCAGGCCGCCCGGGCCGGCGCATCGATGACCGGTGAGCACTAAGACGTCTTCCTCAGACTGCCCAGCATCGCGACCACCACGCCCGATACGACCAGGGCGGCGCCACCGATCAACGTCGCGTCAAGCCATTGGTGCAGACCGGCTTCGGCGTGTTCGATCATCGCCTCGGCGACTTGCCGGACGTTGCCGGTGGTGCGATTCAGCGCATCGTGGACATAGCGGCCGGCGACCTCGATGCCCGCCCATCCGCCCGCACCGACGAGCAGCGCCGAGATGCCCAGGCTGCTCAACGCCTTGCCGCGGCGGCGTGCGGCCGCCACCGTGAGCAGCGCGCAAAAGCCGCACAGCGCGGCCCCACCCAAGGTGATCCACGGGCCCCAGGTGGACAACCGGCTCAGCCGCCCCTGCTGCATCGAATGCGGCACCGAAACGGTCAGCGGGACACTGAGTTTCGCGGGCACTGCCACGTTGTGGCGGGCGAGCAGCGGCTGGATCGAGCCGTCGTTGAGCATCGGCGCCACGTCGACCGCCCACTGGTTGCCGTCCTTGCCGGACCCTGGGTCGCCGAACAACCAGCCGTGCGCCGCGCGATTCGCCTGGGCGAACAGCGGCGGAAACGCCGGGCCGGCGGTGAAGGCGCGCGCGGCCTCCTGCACCTCGGAACCCTCGACTTCAGAGCGGCCCCCGCCACGCTCGGCGATGAGAGTCATTGCCCGGCTGCTCAGTTCGGACGCCATGGCCGACTGGACGGCGGGATCCGTTGCCGCCTGCTGCGCCAGCGCGGCATACCCGTCGGCGTCAACGACGTGCAGCTGCGTCCACGCCGCGGGGATCGTCACCGCCAACGCGAGCGTGGTGATGAGCCACAACAACAGGGTCGCCGCGAAACGCACGCCCGCGAATCTACTGAATGCCCCGCACGTACGCGGCCTGCCCGAGGTGCTGGGCACAGTCGTCGATGATGCTCACCAACCGCGCGCTGGCCGTCACCGGCGGATCCCAGTTGGTGTCCACGACGCGGGCCAGTTCTTCGGCGCTGACCCCGGCGACGTATTCGAGGCTGAGCTCGTGCACCGCGTGGTAGTAGCCGGACAGCAGGTCCGCGGGCGCCTGCACCTTGGCCACGTCGTCGGGCCCGTGTCCGTAACCGGTGTCGTCGCGCGGCAGGTCCAGGCCGAACCGGTCCACCCAGCCGTCGCGGAACCACACCTGCTCGGCGCCGGCGACGTCGGCCAGCTGGAGATCCTGGATCCGAGCGCTGTGCCACAGCAGCCACGCGATGCTGTTGGCGTTCGGCGTCGGCCGGTAGCCGGATTCCTCGTCGCTCAACCCGTCGGTGATCTCATCGACGTGCTCGATCAACCGGGTGAACGCGTCGCGCAGCAGCTCGTGCAGGACGGCGGCGTCGTCGGTGCTGGCCATACTCGCGACACTACGGGAGGGCGCCGTGGCAGACCGCTTCGACGTTGTTGCCGTCGGGGTCGCGCACGAACGCCCCGAAGTAGCCGGGGTGGTATTCCGGCCAGAGCCGCGGCGCATGCAGTGCTTCGGCGCCGAGCTCGACGGCGGCCGCATAGAAGGCGCGCACCGCGGCCTCGTCGGCGGCCTCGAAGGCCAGGTGCACTTCCCGATTGGGTCCCGCCGGCGCCTCGGAGATCCAAAACGTCGGTTTGCCCGCCCGCCCGTACCCGATGGCGGGACCCACGTCCAGCTGCCGGGAGAAACCGAGCGTTGCCAGCACCGCGTCGTAAAACCGCTGAGATTCGGCGTAGTCGGCGCAATTGATTCCCACATGATCGATCACGGGGAAGATCCTGGCACGACCCGCCGCCGCGGTCGTAGATTGTTTGAATGACTTACGACCTCATCATCCGCAACGGCACCATCGTCGACGGGCTGGGGGGTGAGCCGTTCGTCGGCGACGTGGCGGTGAAGGACAGCGTCATCGAGGCGGTCGGCGCGATCAACGGGGCTATTGCCGCACGGGAGATCGACGCCACCGGGCTACTGGTCACCCCGGGCTTCGTCGACCTGCACACCCACTACGACGGCCAATCCATCTGGTCGGAGCGCCTGACCCCGTCCTCTGCGCACGGCGTGACGACGGTGGTGATGGGCAACTGCGGGGTCGGCTTCGCGCCCTGCCGCCAGGAGGACCACGAGGTGCTCGTCGACGTGATGGCAGGCGTGGAGGACATCCCCGGTGTGGTCATGACCGACGGGCTGCCGTGGACGTGGGAGACGTTCCCGGAATACATGGACGCGCTCGAGTCCGGCAAGCGCGACATCGATGTGGCCGCGTACCTGCCGCACTCGCCCCTGCGGGTGTACGTGATGGGCCAGCGCGGCGCTGACCGCGAACCGGCGACCGAGGACGACCTGGCCAAGATGCGCCAACTGGCCAAGGAGGCGATCGAGGTCGGCGCGCTGGGCTTCGCGTCGTCGCGGCTGACCATTCACAAAACCGAAAGCGGTTCGCCCATCCCGAGTTACGAGGCCGCCCGGGAGGAGATCGAGGAGATCGCCCGCGGCGTCGTGGACGGCGGCGGCGGCCTGCTGCAGTTCGTTCCCGACATCCCGTCGGGCGGGTACCAACCCGTGCTGCAGACGGTGTTCGACGTCGCCGAGGACGTCGGGTTGCCCGTCACCTTCACCCTCGTCGTCGCCAACGCCGGCGACCCGACCTGGCCGGACGCCATCACGATGATCGAGAAGGCCAACGCGGCCGGTGGTGACGTCAGCGCGCAGCTGCTGCCGCGGCCGATCGGTCTGATCATCGGGTTGCAGCTGTCCGCCAACCCCTTCGTGCTCTACCCCAGCTACCGCGAGATCGCGCACCTGCCGCTGGACGAGCGGGTCGCCGAGATGCGTAAGCCCGAGGTCCGCGCCCGCATCCTGGCCGACACGCCAGGCCAGGGTCACCCGATTCTGTTCGTGACGCAGATGTGGGACTGGATCTTTCCGCTGGGCGACAACCCCGACTACGAGCCGGACCCCTCGAACAGCATCGGTGCCCGGGCCCGCGCCAAGGGTGTGAATCCGATGGAAGAGGCGTACGACCGGCTGCTGGACGACGAGGGCCGGGCCATGCTGCTGGTCGCGACCAGCAACCTGCAGAACAATTCGCTGGACACCGTCGGAGAACTGCTGCACCGCGACGACGTAGTGCTCGGCCTCGGCGACGGGGGCGCGCACTACGGGATGATCTGCGACGCCAGCTACACGACCTACTTCCTGACGCATTGGGCGCGCGACCGCAAGGCCGGTCGGTTCACCGTGCCCGAAGCGGTTCGCGAGCTCACCTCGGTGCCGGCCCGCATCGCGGGGCTGGGTGACCGCGGGCGCATCGCGGTCGGCTACAAGGCCGATCTCAATGTCATCGACTACGCCGCCCTTCGGCTGCACAAGCCGATGATCAGCTACGACCTGCCGGCCGGGGGCCGGCGCCTGGATCAGACCGCCGAAGGGTATGTCGCCACGATCGTGGCCGGAGAAGTGATCGCCGAAAACGGCGTCCCGACCGACGCCCGTCCAGGCAAGTTGGTGCGTGGGCGTCAGCCCGTTCCCGTACCCGCGGGATAACGCCGCGAAAAGCGGCATATAGCAGCTAAGTTGGGTCGGTGACGAACCCGCATTTTGCGTGGTTGCCGCCAGAGGTCAACTCGGCACTTATTTTTTCCGGTCCCGGTCCCGGGCCGCTGCTTGCTGCCGCGGCGGCATGGGACGGGCTGGCCGGAGAGTTGGCCTCGTCGGCATCGTCATTTTCTTTGGTGACCTCGGATCTGGCCAGCGGGTCGTGGCAGGGCGCATCGTCGACGGCCATGATGTCCGTGGCCAGCCGATACGTGAGCTGGCTCAGCGCGGCGGCCGCGCAGGCCCAGGCGGTCTCGCACCAGGCGTCGGCCATCGCCACCGCATTCGAGGTGGCGCTTGCCGCCACGGTGCAGCCCGCGGTCGTGGCGGCCAACCGCGCCTTGGTGACGGCCTTGGCGGCCAACAATCACCTTGGCCAGAACACCCCGGCCATCGCCGACATCGAGGCCGCCTATGAGCAGATGTGGGCCTCGGACGTGGCGGCGATGTTCGGCTATCACGCCGACGCCTCGGCGGCCGTGGCCAAGTTGCCGCCCTGGAACGAGGTGCTGCGTAACCTCGGCTTCGCCAACGCCGGCGCCGCCGTCACGCGCCCGGTGCCGCAGTAAATCCCGCGCCTATCCTGGAAGGTCATGCGCACCAAGAAGAAGGTCGATCTCCAGGCGCTGGCCAACGCGCTGGCCGACTACCCGTACGCCTACTTGATCACGGTCGACGACGACTACCGGGCGCACACCGTGACGGTCGAGCCGCAGCTGCGCGAGGCCACTCTCGACGTCGGACTCATCGGCGGGCGAACCCGCAACAACCTCGCCCGGCGCGCCGACGTGACCCTGTTGTGGCCGCCCGCCGAACCCGGCGGTTATTCGCTGATCGTCGACGGCACCGCCTCGGTGACCGACGCCGGCGCGGAGACCGCCCGCCTGACCGTGGTTCCCACCCGCGCGCTGCTGCACCGCGACGCCGACTCCCCCGACGCGGCGAGGGGCTGCCTGCACGACTGCGTGGTGTTCTCGCTGCCGGGCTAGCGGGTCGCCGCCATCGGGCCAGGGCCGTACAGTCTCATCCGTGAGCCGCGTCGCACCGCTCGCTCCGCCGTGGAGCGAAGAAGATGCCACTGGCATCAACAGCTGGGGCCACCCCGATCGCACCTATGAGCCGCTGCTGTTGGTGCGTTGCCTGCAGCGCCATCCGGCGCTGGCCTCCCGTTTGCGTAAGCTTGGCGAATCCCTTTATGTCGCAGCGCTTTTGCCGGGCCGGACGCGGACCATCGCCATCCTTCGCAGCTGTGCGCTGCTGCGCTGTCAGTACGAGTGGGGCGGACAGGCGGCGTTCTGGGGCCCGATCGCGGGCGTCAGCGAAGACGAGTGCGACGCGCTGGTCACCGGTGGCCCCGACGACCCACGGTGGAGCCCGGCCGAGCGGACGCTGATCGAGGCGGTGGACGAACTCGAGCGCACCGGCACCTGGTCGGAGGCGACGTGGAGCGCGCTGGGCGGCTTTCTCGACGACGAGCAGCGCATCGAATTGCTCACGGCCGTGGGCTGGTATCGCACGATCTGCACGCTGTGCAACGCGCTCGCGCTGCCGGTGGAGGGCTGGATGCGGCCCTGGCCCTTAGCCCACTGACCGGTCCCTGCGCAGTCCCGGATGCTGGTTCTTCAGTAACGGCAACAGCACCCGCCGCGGCATGAATTGAAACAGCCTGGTGCTGATCTGGCTTGGCAGGCCGGGGATCACGGTTCCGCGGTCGCCGTCGAGCGCGTCGATGCCGGTGCGTGCCACGTCGCGCGCCGGCTTCCACAGGAACTTCGGGAACGCGTCGGCGAAGGTCCGCTCGTCCATGCCGGCGCTCTTCAGGAATTCGGTGCGCACCGGGCCGGGGTTCAGCAACGCGACGGTGATCCCGGTGCCGGTGAGTTCGCCGCGCAGCCCCTCGGTGTAGGTGATCACGAACGCCTTGGTGGCGGCGTAGCCCACCTGCCCCGGGAAGGGGTGGTAGCCCGCGGTGGATCCGACGTTGAGGATCGCGCCCTTCTTGCGCGGCACCATCCGCTGGACCGCGCGGGTGGTCAGATCGATGACGGCCTCGACGTTGACCCGCACCTGGGCGATCTCGTCGTCGACGGACGTGGTCGTCACCGAGCCGATGGTGCCGATGCCGGCATTGTTGACCAGGATGTCGGCGGTCAGGCCGCGACGCTCGACCTCTTCGAAGAGGTCGGCGCGGGAGGCGGAATCGCCGACGTCGCAGGCGATCACCTCGACACGGATGCGGCCGGCCAGCTCGTCGGCCAGCTCGCGAAGCCGCTCTTCGCGGCGGGCGACCAGCGTGACGCCGTGTCCGCGGGCGGCCAGCTCGCGGGCGATGTCGGCGCCGATGCCCGACGAGGCGCCGGTCACGACGGCGGTGCTGGTGGGTGAGGGAGTCGGAAGGGCCACGGCGTTCAACGTACAAGGCGGGTTTCGGGCCCGGCGCGCCGAACGTGAAACCAGGGCGGGCAAATCGCCGGAATCCCGCCCTGAGTTCACGCTCGGCGCACACGAAAAACCCGGCCCCTTGTGGGGGCCGGGCTTTCCCGTACTCGAGTCGTGGACTTAGAAGTCCATGCCGCCCATGCCACCGGTCGGGTCGCCCGCGGGTGCGGCCGCCTTCTCCGGCTTATCGGCGACGACGGCCTCGGTGGTGAGGAACAGGCCCGCGATGGACGCCGCGTTCTGCAGCGCCGAACGGGTGACCTTCACCGGGTCGGCGACGCCGGCCTTCAGCAGGTCCTCGTACTCACCGGTGGCGGCGTTCAGGCCGGTACCGGCGGGCGAGTTGCGGACCTTCTCGGCCACAACGCCGGGCTCCAGACCGCCGTTGAAGGCGATCTGCTTCAGCGGAGCCTCGAGCGCCACGCGGACGATGTTGGCGCCGGTCGCCTCGTCACCGGTGAGCTTCAGCTCGTCCAGCGACGGGGTCGCGTGCAGCAGGGCCACGCCACCACCGGCGACGATGCCCTCCTCGACGGCGGCCTTGGCGTTGCGGACCGCGTCCTCGATGCGGTGCTTGCGCTCCTTGAGCTCGACCTCGGTCGCGGCCCCGGCCTTGATCACCGCAACACCGCCGGCCAGCTTGGCCAGGCGCTCCTGCAGCTTCTCGCGGTCGTAGTCGGAGTCGCTGTTCTCGATCTCGCTGCGGATCTGGGCCACCCGGCCGGCGATGGCGTCGGAGTCACCGGCGCCCTCGACGATGGTGGTCTCGTCCTTGGTGACGACGACCTTGCGGGCCTTACCCAGCAGGGCGACGTCGGCGCTCTCCAGCGACAGGCCGACCTCTTCGCTGATGACCTGGCCGCCGGTGAGGATGGCCATGTCCTGCAGCATCGCCTTGCGGCGGTCACCGAAGCCGGGGGCCTTGACGGCCACCGACTTGAAGGTGCCGCGGATCTTGTTGACGACCAGGGTGCTCAAAGCCTCGCCCTCGACGTCCTCGGCGATGATCAGCAGCGGCTTACCGGCCTGGATGACCTTCTCCAGCAGAGGCAGCAGGTCCTTGACGGTCGACACCTTGGAGCTGACCAGCAGGATGAAGGGGTCCTCGAGGACGGCTTCCTGACGCTCGGCGTCGGTGACGAAGTAGCCCGAGATGTAACCCTTGTCGAACCGCATGCCCTCGGTGAGCTCGAGCTGCAGGCCGAAGGTGTTGGACTCCTCGACCGTGATGACGCCCTCGTTGCCGACCTTGTCCATCGCCTCGGCGATCAGGTCGCCGATCGACTGGTCGCCCGCGGAGATGGCCGCGGTGGCAGCGATCTGGTCCTTGGTCTCGACCTCTTTGGCCGACTTGAGCAGGGTCTCGGTGACCTTCTCGACGGCCTTTTCGATGCCGCGCTTCAGACCCAGCGGGTTGGCGCCGGCCGCGACGTTGCGCAGGCCCTCGCGGACCAGCGCCTGGGCCAGAACCGTGGCCGTCGTCGTGCCGTCACCGGCCACGTCGTCGGTCTTCTTGGCGACTTCCTTGACCAGCTCGGCGCCGATCTTCTCGTAGGGGTCCTCCAGCTCGATCTCCTTGGCGATGGACACACCATCGTTGGTGATCGTGGGGGCGCCCCACTTCTTCTCCAGGACGACGTTGCGGCCCTTGGGACCCAACGTCACCTTTACCGCGTCGGCGAGGGCGTTCAGCCCTCGCTCGAGGCCGCGACGGGCCTCTTCGTCGTACGCAATTGTCTTGGCCATTGCGAAGTGATTCCTCCGAATATATGGGGTGACACTCAGGGCGACCGCTTGTCGGGTCGCCCCATCAACGCTGTGGCCGGGTGCAGTGCCCGCGACGGACGGCTAGGTGTCTTCCGCTTGGCGCGGCCCTGGCCTCACCGTCCCGACCTAGCACTCGCCGGTCGCGAGTGCCAACGTCATTCTTAGCACTCGCCTATGTCGAGTGCAAGAACTGGTCAGCCCTATCGCCGAACGCGTAAACCGTCGACGACGACGTCGGTCACCCGCTCGGCCAAGTCCGAGTTGTAGGCCTCCATCGCCTGGCACCCGACCATGATCGCCTTCACTTCGCGCACCCCGATGTCGCAGCGCGCGGAGCCGGCGCGCTGCGCGGCCCGTAGCAGCTCGTCGAGCATGGCCAGGAACGCGTCCTCGGCGTCGGGGGCGGCGGTGGCGATGTCGATGCCGAGCCCGGCGAGCGCGTCGGCCAGGCCGCGGTCCGTCGCGCCCCAGTGCAGCACCATCGACCGCAGGAAGGTGAAGAGCGCCTCGCCGGACCCTTCGGAATCCAGCAGGGCGCGGCCGTCGTCGACCAGCCGCTGCATGCGGTCCTCGATGACCGCCTGGAACAGCGACTCCTTCGTCGGGAAGTGCCGATAGACGGTGCCGGCCCCCACGCCGGCCCGCCGCGCGATCTCGTCGATGGGCACCGCGAGACCCTCGGCCGCGAAGGTTTCGTAGGCGACTTCCAGCACGCGCGCCCGGTTGCGCGCGGCATCGGCGCGCAGCGGCCGTGCGGGCTGCGCCATCTGTTCACTCCTCGAACCAAAGAAATTGCAAAGCGGGGCGTGCGTTCCATATAGTGGCACAATCAACCGGAGCGATCGCCCCGTTTACTTTACAAGTTCAAGGAGCCTCTCATGGGCAAGTGGACCACCGCGGACATTCCCGACCAGACCGGACGGGTCGCCGTCATCACCGGAGCCAACACCGGCCTGGGCTACGAGACGGCCCTGGCGCTGGCCGACCACGGCGCCCATGTGGTGCTGGCGGTGCGCAACCTGGACAAGGGCAAGGAAGCGGCGGCACGGATCACCGCCCAGAGCCCGCATGCGGACGTCGCGCTGACCGAACTCGACCTCACGTCGCTGGCGTCGGTCCGGGCGGCGGCCGAGCAGCTGCGATCCGCGCACGACCGCATCGACCTGCTGATCAACAACGCCGGGGTGATGTACACGCCGAAGTCGAACACCAAGGACGGCTTCGAGCTGCAGTTCGGCACCAACCACCTGGGCCACTTCGCCCTCACCGGCCTGTTGCTGGACCGGCTGCTGCCGGTCGCCGGCTCGCGGATCGTCACGGTCAGCAGCGTCGGCCACCGCATCCTGGCCGACATCCACTTCGATGACCTGCAGTGGGAACGCCGCTACAACAGGGTGGCCGCCTACGGGCAAGCCAAGCTCGCCAACCTGCTGTTCACCTACGAACTGCAGCGACGGCTTGCCCAGCACGGCACGACGATCGCCGCGGCCGCGCACCCCGGTGGTTCAAACACCGAATTGGGCCGCTACACGCCCACGCTGCTGAAGCCCGCTGTCGACTTGTTCTTCTCGAGGGTTGCTCAGGACGCGGCCATGGGCGCGCTGCCCACCCTGCGTGCGGCCACCGACCCCGCGGTGCTCGGTGGGCAGTACTACGGGCCCGACGGCTTCGGGCAGACGCGCGGCTACCCGACGATCGTGGGCTCCAGCAAGAAGTCCCACGACGCCGATCGCCAGCGCCGGTTGTGGACGGTGTCGGAGCAACTGACCGGCGTGACGTACCCCGTTTAGCTCACGTCGAGCAGCTGCTCGTAGAAGCCGCCGAAGCCGCGCGCGCGATCGATGAGGTGGATCTCCAGGATCCAGTGGCAGATGCGGCCGCGCGGGTCGGTGCGGCGCATCGGCTTCGTCGACCCGGGCATGATGTACCACTCGACGCCCGGGCCGGCGATCTTCTTGTGCGGGAACTCGCCGATCAGATGGCCCGCGATGCGGCTGCCCCACTCGAACCCCTCGGCGCCGGCCACCCCGACGACGTAGTCGAACAGCTCGGCGCCGGTGATGTCGGGGTGGCCGGCGAAGTGCTCGCGGCCGGCCTCCCACACGCGCGGCAGGGCGTCGCGAACGGCCGCCTTGTGGGGGTCGCCGCCGAGCACGAACGTCCGCCCGAAATCGGCCTCCCACTCCTCGAAGATCGGGCCCAGGTCGAGAAAAACGATGTCGTCGTCGACGATCACGCGGTCCGGCGGGCGTTCCTGGAACGGCTGCAGCGTGTTCTCCCCGGCCCGCACGATCCGCCGATGCCAGTGCCGGGTCACCCCGAACATCTCGCCGGCGAGGTGGTGGATCCGGTCGGAGAGTTCCTTCTCCGCCAGCCCGGGGCGGATCATGGCCCGCCGCTCGATCTCGTCGAACAGCTGCGCGGCTTTGCGTTCGGCGTCGAGCAGCCGTTGCACGCGAACATCTTCGGCGGGCGATCGGTCCACACCGGCGATGCTATGCGCACACTGGAACCATGTCCCTCGTCGTGCCGCCCTACCCACCCGCCCGATACACCAAAGACGAACCGGAGATCAGCGCCTGGCTCAAGCGGGCCGATCAGCCGCCCGACTATGAGACGTCCGGGGTCAAGTACCACTACCTGGCCAACCAGCAAGACACCGCCGGCGACTACGGCCTCTACCGCGTCGACATCGCCCCGGCCGGCGGCGGGCCCCCGGCGCACTTCCACCGCGCCATGTCCGAGGCGTTCTTCGTGTTGTCCGGAACGATGAAGCTCTACGACGGCACACAGTGGGCGGACGGACATCAGGGCGACTTCCTGTACGTCCCGCCCGGCGGCGTGCACGGCTTCCGCAACGAGGCGGACGAACCGGCGTCGATCCTGATGTTGTTCGCACCCGGCGCACCCCGTGAGGCCTACTTCGAGGGCTTCGCGGCGCTGGCCGACATGACCGACGACGAGCGCCGGGAGTGGTTCATCCGCCACGATAATTTCTGGGTGCAGTAGACCTTTGCACTAACGCGAGCGCGGACTACGGGCACAGCAGATAGTCCTCGGCGACCATTCGGCGAGTGCGCTCGAAGAATGCCCTTCCGCTATAGGGCAATTGGGTCACGACCTTCCCACTGGGATGCCGAAAGTAGTTGGTACAGGCCAGCCAGACCTTGCCCGCCATCGCGGCCTGGATCTCGTCGTTGTAGCGGCGCTGCGCCTCGGCCGTCACCTCGACGGTGCGCGCCCCGCGGCCGCCCATCACCTCGAGGATGTGCCGGACGAAGGTGGTCTGCGCCTCGTGGATGTAGATGATCGAGTTGACGCCGTTGGTGTTGGGGCCATACAGCACAAAGAAATTCGGATACCCCGTCACCAGTGTGCCCAGGTAAGCCTCGGCGCCGTCACTCCAGTCGTCGCGAAGGCGGCGGCCGCCGGATCCGTACACGTCGATGCTGGCCAGATAGTCGGCGGCGGTGAACCCGGTGCCGTAGATGATGGTGTCGACGCGGTGTTCGACGCCGTCGGCGGTGCGGACCCCGCGTTCGGTCAATTCGGCGATCGGGGTCGTTTCCAGGCTGACATTGGGCAGCGCGAACGTGGGGTACCACTCGCGCGACATCAGCGGCCGCTTGCATCCGGCGGGATAGTTCGGCGTCAGCTTCGCTCGCAACTCGGGGTCGGTTACCTTGCGGGCCAGGTAACTGCGGGCGAGCTCAGTCGCTTCGAGGGTCTGTGGGTGGTCAACGTCGAAGCTGGCCGACTCGTAAGCGTCGAAGGCCTCATCGCGCAGCTTCTGCGCGGCGGCCGGTTCGCGTTCGAACAGCTCGTGTTGGTCGGTGGTGAACGGGAAGTCGAATCGCGGCGCGATCCATATCGGGGTTCGCTGAAACACGGTCAGGTGGGCCGTCTTTCGCGCTATCGCGGGCACGTATTGGATCGCGCTGGCACCGGTGCCGATGGAAGCGACGCGTTCGCCGTCCGTCGACTTGCTGTGGTCCCAGCGCGAGGAATGAAATCGGCGTCCGCGAAATCGCTTGTCCCCCACAATGTCCGGGACATACGGCACATCGAGCATGCCGACAGCGCTGACCACCACATCGAAGTCGTGCTGTCGGCCGTCAGCACTGGTCAGCGTCCAGCGGCGCCGCGAGTCCGACCAGCGCGCGGTGGTGATCGCGGTGTTGGCCCTTAGGCGCCCCGCCAGCCTGTGCTCGGCCGCCACCCTCTCGAGATAGGCAAGGATCTCGGGCTGATTGGCATAGGTCTTGCTCCAACGCGGGTTGGGCGCAAAGGAATACGAGTACAGATGGGACGGGACGTCACAGGCCGCGCCCGGAAAAGTGTTGTGGCGCCAGGTTCCACCGAATCCGTCGGCCCGGTCGAAGATCGTGAAATCGTAGCCCGCGTCGGCGAGCTGGATCGCCATCGCGATGCCGCCGGCGCCGGCGCCGATGATCCCGACCGACGGCTTCGGGGCCGCTACGTCCATTGCGCGAAGTACGGTCGCTCGGGCCGGCTCTTTTCGACCAGGATGAACACCACCCCCCATGGATCGACGAACCAGGTGGTACGAACCCGCGCGACGTCCGCGATTCCGCTGACCAGGAAGCGCACCCCCTTGGACTCCAGTTCAGCCCGGGTGGCGTCGATGTCCGCACAGACCAGCCCGACGTGCGAGAGCCCGGGATCGGTCAGCGTACGCCCCTCATCGGGGGGCCCGCCGTCGGCTCCGAGGTATTCGATCACCTCGAGCACCCTGTCACCGTCATCCTCGAATCCGAGGATGGCCGCCTTCATGCTGGGATCGGCCACCAGCTCACCCATGTCGTCGCGAATGGCGTTGCCAGACATGACATATGGCGGCGAGAGGACACGCAGCCCGAGCACATCGCGGTAGAACGCCACCGCGGCCTCGCAATCCGGAACGCACACCCCGGTGTGAGCCAAACCGGTGATCACGTTCTCACCATACGTCGCCGTGCCCACCCGCCGATCCGCTCGTCAGCAGAACCGATGGGTATGTTTTGGGCCATGCCTTCCAACGACGCCCAGACCCGCTCATGGTCGGAGGGTGACGTCCCGGATCAGAGCGGCCGCGTCGTCGTCGTGACCGGCGCCAACACCGGCATCGGTTACGAGACGGCCGCCGTACTGGCCTGCCGCGGCGCGCACGTCGTGCTCGCCGTGCGAAACCTGGAGAAGGGCAACGCGGCGCTGTCGCGCATCGTCGCCGCCGGGGGCCAAGGGCGCGGAAAAGTAGACGTCACATTGCAGCACCTGGATCTGACCTCCCTGGACGCGATCCGCTCGGCCGCCGACGCGCTGCGCGCGTCCTACCCGCGCATCGACCTGCTGATCAACAACGCCGGGGTGATGTGGACGCCCAGGCAGGTCACCGCAGACGGGTTCGAGTTGCAGTTCGGCACCAACCATCTGGGCCACTTCGCGCTGACCGGGCTGTTGCTGGAAAGCCTGCTGGTGGTGCGGGATTCGCGGGTGGTGACGGTCAGCAGCCTCGGGCACCGGCTGCGGGCCGCGATCCACTTCGACGACCTGCAGTTCGAGCACGGGTACGACCGGATCGCCGCCTACGGGCAATCCAAGCTCGCCAACCTGCTGTTCACTTACGAGCTGCAGCGCCGGCTGGCGGCCAAGGCCGACGCGAAGACCATTGCCGTCGCGGCGCATCCGGGCGGTTCCAACACCGAGCTGGCCCGCAACCTGCCAAGCGTCTTGCGGCCGGTGCAGGCCGTGCTGGGCCCGGTGCTGTTCCAGAGCCCGGCCATGGGCGCGCTGCCCACGCTGCGGGCCGCCACCGACCCGGCCGTCGAGGGCGGGCAGTACTACGGCCCGTCCGGCTTCCTCGAGCAGCGTGGCCGCCCGAAGCTCGTGAAATCCAGCGCCCAGTCCCACGACGCGGAGCTGCAGCGCCGGCTCTGGGCCGTCTCCGAAGAACTCACCGGCGTCAGCTTCCCGGTCTGACACGGGAGATAATGGCTCCGATGCGCTCAGTCGCCGAACATCAGCGGATCGTCACCGGGTTGATTCGCGCGCGCCCGCCGGCCGCGGTCCCGCTGCCCGATGCCCAGGGCCTGGTGCTGGCCGCGGACGTGGTGGCGCAGCTGGCGCTGCCGGTCTTCGACAACTCCGCAATGGATGGCTACGCGGTGCTCGCCGAAGACACGGCGGGCGCCACGCCCGAGAACCCGGTGGTGTTGCGCGTCGCCGAGGACATTCCGGCCGGGCGCACCGACGAACTGACGCTGCAGCCCGGCACGGCGCACCGGATCATGACGGGCGCGCCCCTGCCGGCCGGGGCGACGGCGGTCGTGCCGGTGGAGGAGACCGACGGCGGCGCGGACGTGGTGTCGATCCGCGCTCCCCGCACGGCCGGCAAGCACATCCGCCGCGCGGGCGAGGACGTCTCCCCCGGCACCACGGTCCTGCGTCAGGGTCAGGTCGTGACGCCGGCGGTGCTCGGCTTGGTGGCGGCGCTGGGCATCGCCGAGTTGCCGGTGATCCCGCGCCAGCGCGTGCTGGTGATCTCGACCGGATCTGAGCTGGTGACCCCGGGCACGCCGCTGCTGCCGGGGCAGATCTACGAGTCCAACTCGATCATGCTGGCCGGTGCCGTCCGGGATGCGGGCGCGGACCTGGTCGCCGTCGCGACCGCGGAAGACGAAGTGGCGCAATTCAGTTCGATCATCGACCGATACGCGGCCGACTCCGATTTGATCATCACCAGCGGCGGCGTCAGCGCCGGCGCCTACGAGGTGGTCAAGGACGCCTTCGGGCGCGAGGGCGACCAGGGCGTGGAATTCGTCAAGGTCGCCATGCAGCCGGGCATGCCGCAGGGTGTGGGACGGGTGGCCGGCGCCACGATCGTCACGCTGCCGGGCAACCCGGTCAGCGCGCTGGTGTCCTTCGAGGTGTTCATCCGGCCCGCGCTGCGCAGGGCCATGGGCCTGCCGGACCCCGAACGCCCGCACCGCACGGCCGTCCTCGCCGAGTCGCTGACGTCGCCGCGCGGCAAGCGGCAATTCCGGCGCGCGGTGCTCGACGACGACGGCAGCACGGTCACCAGTTACGGACCGCCGGCGTCGCACCACCTGCGCTGGCTGGCGTCGGCGAACGGCCTGCTGGACATCCCCGAGGACGTCGTCGAGGTGCCCGAGGGAACCAAGCTGCAGGTGTGGGATCTGCGCTAGCGAGGTCTAACCGGCGGGCGTGGCCACGTCCCGATGGAACTCGTCGGCCTTGTCGAAAGCCGGGGTGCAACGGATCGCGACGCCGACGACCGACATCATCACCGGGATGGTGACCAGCGCCGCCGACAGCCCCACCCGGCCGGACAGGTGGCCGATCAACGGCGGCCCCAGCAGGTAGCCCAGCCAGCCGGTCGCGGCCACGAGGGCGATCGCCGATCCGGCGCCGCTCGCGCCGTAGGCCGCGCTGAAGGCGGTGGGCACCAGCAGCGCCACACCGACGCCCAGGGTGGCGAAACCCAGCACGCTGACCCAGGAGTCGGCGGCGGCCAGCATGACGCTCACGCCCACGACGGCCACCAGCGCCAGCGCCGGCAGCAGCCGGCGGCTGGACACCCGCGCGTGCAGCCGGGGTGCGCCGAACCGGGTGATGACCATCGCGCACGTGTAGGCGGCGTAGCTCAGCGCGGCGACGCCCGGGCCGGCGCCGACGACGCTGCGCAGGTAGTTGGCCGACCAGTCGGTGGCGGCGCCTTCGCACAGAAACGACGCGAACGACACCGCGGCCAGGATCGCCACCGCCGGCGTCATCCAGGCGCGCCTGCCGCGCGCCGGTGCCGGTGACGCGGCGGCGTCGGCCGCGTCGGGGATGAGGCGACGGGTCAGCGGTTCCACCACGATCAGGACGACCAGCCCCAGCCCCGCCAGCTGGGCGGTCAGGCCGACGCCCACGCTGACGCACGCCGCGCCCACCAACGCCCCCGCCAACGCCCCGACGCTCCACATGCCGTGGAATCGCGCCATGATCGGAGCCATGGCGAGGCGCTCGACCGTGCCCGCCTGGGTGTTCATCGCGACGTCCAGCGCCCCCTGGAAAAACCCCCACAGCGCGAGCGCACCGAACAGCGCGGCGGCGGATCCGACGAGGCCCACGGTCGTTCCGGCCGCGACATAGCCCGCCACCGTGATCGGGATCAGCCGGTGGCTGCCCCAGCGCGGCAGCGCCCAGTGGCTGAGCAGCGTGGCCACCACCGACCCCAGCGGCGCGCCGAACAGCGCGGTTCCCAGCGCCGCATCGGACAGGCCGAGCTCGGCCTTGACGTGGGGAATGTGAGCGGCCCAGGAGGAGAACACCAAACCGTGCGCGATGAATACGGCGGTGACCGTCACCTTCGCCCGGGGCAACTGCGGCGCGCGCCGATCGTCCGTTTGCATGTCGAAGGTGGGCGTTCCCTTTGCGGGCGGCTACGAATCAGCCGTGGGCTCTAAGATGGCCGCGTGGCACGACGCCCCCGCACTATCGGCCCCTCGGCTCAAGACCCCGGCTTCAGCCCGCAACATGCGCTGGAGCTGGTGCGCTCCGCCATCCCGCCGGTCCATCCGGCCGGGCGGCCGTTCATCGGCGCCGGACTGGCGCTGGCCCTCGTCGGCCGCAAGCACCGATGGGTGCGACGGGCGGGCCTGCTGGCCGCCGGCGCCTGCGCGGGATTCTTCCGTCATCCACCGCGGGTGCCGCCCACCCGGCCCGGAGCGATCGTCGCTCCCGCCGACGGCGAGGTCTGCGTGATCGACTTCGCCGCCCCGCCCGCCGAACTGAGCATGGGCGACGCCCCCCTGCCGCGAGTCAGCATCTTCCTGTCGCTGCTGGACGCCCACGTGCAGCGCGCCCCGGTCAGTGGCGAGGTGCTCGCCGTGCAGCACCGCCCGGGCCGGTTCGGCTCGGCCGACCTGGCCACCGCCAGCACCGAGAACGAGCGCACCAGCCTGCACCTGCGCACCGCCAGCGGCGCGGACGTGGTCGCGGTGCAGGTCGCCGGGCTGCTCGCCCGGCGCATCATCTGCGACGCGCACGTCGGGGACAAGCTGTCGATCGGTGACACCTACGGCCTGATCCGGTTCGGCTCCCGGCTGGACACCTACCTGCCGGCGGGTTGCGAACCGCTGGTGAAAGTGGGCCAGCGCGCGATCGCCGGCGAGACCGTCTTGGCCGAGCTGCGATGATCAGCAAGCCGCGCGGGCGCCCGGCGGTCAACCTGCAGATCCTGCCGAGCGCCATGACGGTGCTCTCCGTGTGCGCGGGGCTGACGTCGATCCGGTTCGCCCTCGAACACCAGCCCAAGGCGGCGATGGCGCTGATCGCCGCGGCCGCCATCCTGGACGGACTCGACGGGCGAGTGGCCCGCATCCTGGACGCCCAGTCGCGGATGGGCGAAGAGATCGACTCGCTGGCCGACGCGGTGAACTTCGGCGTGACGCCCGCGATCGTGCTGTACGTGACGCTGCTGACCACCTCGCCGGCCGGGTGGGTGGTGATCCTGCTCTATGCGGTCTGCGTGGTGTTGCGGCTGGCGCGGTTCAACGCCTTACAGGACGACGGCACCCAGCCCTCCTACGCGCACGAATTCTTCGTCGGCATGCCCGCGCCGGCCGGCGCGATCTCGATGATCGGTCTCATCGGACTCAAGCTGCAGTTCGGTGACGGCTGGTGGACGTCGCCGCTGTTCCTGTGCATCTGGATCACCGGGACCTCGATACTGATGGTCAGCAAGATCCCGATGCGCAAGATGCACGCCGTCGCGGTGCCGCCGAGCTGGGCGGCGCCCCTGCTGGCGGTCTTGGCGATCTGCGCGGCGGCCGCGGTGCTGGCCCCCTACATGTTGATCTGGGTGATCATCGTCGCCTACCTGTGCCACATACCGTTCGCCATCCGCAACTCGCGCTGGCTGGCCGCGCACCCCGAGGCGTGGGACGACGCACCCAAGCAGCGCCGCGCCGCGCGGCGGGCGATCCGCCGGGCGCAGCCCAACCGCCGGTCGGTGGCGCGGCTGGGCCTGCGCAAGCCGGGCAGGCGCTTGCCGTGAGTGACAGCTCGGCCCGTCAGCTCACCCTGATAGCCCGGCTGAACACCTCCGCCGTCGACTCGAGGCGCGGCGTCATCCGCTTGCACCCGAATGCCATTGCCGCACTGGGGATTCGGGAATGGGACGCGGTGTCGCTGATCGGGTCGCGCACCACGGCGGCCGTCGCGGGGCTGGCCGGCCCGGACACGCCGGTCAGCACCGTGCTGCTCGACGACGTGACGCTGTCCAACGCGGGACTGCGCGAGGGGACCGCGGTGGTCGTCGGCACCGTCACCGTCTACGGCGCGCGGTCGGTGACGCTGTCCGGCTCGGCGCTGGCCACCCAGTCGGTCACGCCGGTCACGCTGCGACAAGCGTTGCTGGGCAAGGTGATCACCGTGGGCGACGCCGTGTCGTTGCTGCCCCGCGACCTGGGTCCGGGCACCTCGACGTCGGAGGCCACCCGCGCGCTGGCCACCGCGGTGGGCATCAGCTGGACCTCGGAGCTGCTCACCGTCACCGGCGTCGATCCCGCGGGACCGGTGAGCGTGCAACCCAACTCGCTGGTCACCTGGGGCGCCGGGGTGCCGTTCGGCGCCGGGGCCGCGCCGCAGATTTCGGTCGAGATCGCCCGGCCGGAGATGGTCGTCGAGGAACTGAAAGGCACTCAGCCGCAGGCGGCCAAGCTCGTCGAATGGCTCAAGCTGGCGCTCGATGAACCGCACCTGCTCAAGGCGTTGGGCGCCGGTGCCAACCTGGGCGTGCTGGTGTCGGGTCCGGCAGGCGTGGGCAAGGTGACGCTGGTGCGCGCGGTGTGCGGCGACCGCAGGCTGGTCACCCTGGACGGCCCGGAGGTCGGCGCGCTGGGCGCCGAAAACCGGCTCAAGGCAGTCGCTTCGGCCGTGCAGACCGTCCGCGACGGGGGCGGCGTGTTGCTGATCACCGACGTCGACGCCCTGCTGCCGGCCACCGCCGAACCCGTCGCCTCGCTGATTCTGGCCGAGCTGCGTACCGCCGTGGCCAGCGAGGGCGTCCCCCTGATCGCCACGTCGGCGCGACCCGACCAGCTCGACGCCCGGCTGCGCGCCCCCGATCTGTGCGACCGCGAGCTGGCCCTGCCGCTTCCCGACGCCGGCACCCGCAAAGCGCTGCTGGAGTCGCTGCTGCGGAACGTGCCCACCGGCGACCTCGACCTCGACGAGATCGCTTCTCGTACACCGGGTTTCGTCGTCGCCGACCTGGCCGCGCTGGTGCGCGAGGCGGCGCTGCGCGCGGCGTCGCGGGCCAGCGCCGACGGCCAACCGCCCGAGCTGAAACAAGAGGATCTGGCCGGTGCGCTGACCGTCATCCGGCCGTTGTCCCGCTCGGCGAGTGAGGAAGTCAGCGTCGGCAACATCACGCTCGACGACGTCGGCGACATGGCCGAGGCCAGACAGGCGCTGACCGAGGCGGTGTTGTGGCCGCTGCAGCATCCCGACACCTTCGCGCGGTTGGGCGTGGAGCCGCCGCGCGGGGTGCTGCTGTACGGGCCACCGGGCTGCGGCAAGACCTTCATCGTGCGGGCCCTGGCCAGCACCGGGCAGCTGTCCGTGCACGCCGTGAAGGGCTCCGAGCTGATGGACAAATGGGTGGGCAGCTCGGAAAAGGCTGTGCGCGAGCTGTTTCGGCGGGCCCGGGATTCGGCGCCGTCGCTGGTGTTCCTCGACGAGGTGGACGCGCTGGCGCCGCGGCGCGGGCAGAGCTTCGATTCGGGGGTGACCGATCGGGTGGTGGCCGCCCTGCTGACCGAGCTCGACGGTGTCGACCCGCTGCGCGACGTGGTCGTGCTGGGCGCCACCAACCGGCCGGACCTGATCGACCCCGCGCTGCTGCGCCCCGGCCGGCTGGAGCGGCTGGTTTTCGTCGAACCGCCGGACGCCGCGGCCCGGCACGAAATCCTGCGCACGGCGGGCAAATCCATTCCGCTGAGCGACGACGTCGAGCTGGACCGGGTGGCGGCAGGACTCGACGGCTACAGCGCCGCCGACTGCGTGGCGCTGCTGCGGGAGGCCGCACTGACCGCCATGCGCCGATCCATCGACGCCACCGACGTGACGGCCGCCGACCTCGCAGCCGCCCACGAAAACGTCCGTCCCTCTTTGGATCCCATGCAAGTCGAGTCGCTACGGGCGTTCGCCAAAGCTCTGTAGCACGGCCCGGGCCGACGCCGCCACGTCCCTTTCCAGCCAGGCCGGCATCGGGTCATCGTGCGCGTGGCGGCGCACCACCGCATACGGCAGGTCGGCGACCGCCCGCGCGACGGCGTCGATCGATCGCGGTTTGGCGTTCCCATACAACTGCTTTGCCAGATCGGCGACGCGCCGCGTCAGCGGGGCGTTCATCGCGGCGAGCGTCCGCTGGAACGCGGCGTCCGGCTCGTCGTCGAGCAGGTCGCCGGGCCGGATCGTCAACAACAGCCGGGCGTCCTCGGGCAGGGAGCGCGCGAAGCCGACGGCGGACACGGCCATCGCCACGGCGGTGTCGGTCGGGGTGTCGCCGTCGGCGGCCAGTGCCCGCGTCTGGAAGCGTTCCAGCGCCCGCAGCCACGCGGCCGTCAGGATGCCGTCGCGGTTGCCGAACCGGTGATACAGCGTGCCCGCGGGTGCGCCACTGGCTTTCGCGATTGCGGCCACACTGGCCGCGCGCGGGCCGCCGTCGAGCACCAGCGCCCGGGCCGCGTCGAGGATCACATCGGTTTCATGCTTCCGCGGAGGCGCCATGATCTAGTACATTCCTTCTATATGGAACGATTACCCTATATCGATGAGCATGCCATAACCATCGACGCCGGCCGCGAAGACACGTGGGCGGCGCTGCTGCGGGTGATGTGTCGCGATCCGCTCGATCCGTCGACCGTGCCGTTCGGCTTCGCCCTGGACGAAGCCCGACCGCCGGCGCGATTCGCGCTCAAGGGTCGCCACTGGTTCGCGGTCTACCGATGGGTGTTCGAGCTGGACGCGCTCGACGGCCCCGCGCGCACCCGGTTGCGGGCGGCCACCTGGGCGGACTTCCCCGGTATCCGCGGCAAGGCCTATCGGGCGCTGGTGATCGGCTCCGGCGGGCATCGCGTCGTCGTGCGGCGAACCCTGAAACGCGTTGCGGCGGCGGTGCTCGACGAGCGCGCGCAGACCGGTGAGACCGCGGCCGATTACGTGGACGTCTTCGAGGTGCCCATCGCCGCCGGCGACGCGCGCACCGCCGAAGAAGCCTTTCGCGACGGGCTCGGCGACAGGCCGGGCGCGGGCGGACGCCTGGTGCTGTGGATCCACCGCAACGTGCTGCGGTTGCGGCTGGGTCCGCCCCGCTCGGCCGGTCACCTCATCGGCTGGCCGATCATTCGTTCGGATCCCGACGAACTGGTGCTGGCGACCCGCGGGCCGCTGATGCTCGGCGAGCTGACGCTGCGCCGCCAGGACGGTCGGCGGGCGGTGCTCACCACCCGCCTGCACTACCGCCGCCGGGTCGCCGCCCGGGCGGTCTGGGCGTTCATCGGCCCGCTGCACCGGGCGGTGGCGCCGCGGCTGATGCGGCGCAGCGCGCGCCGGGGCGCGTCGAACGGGCTTGCGTCGCCGGAGAAGTCGGCCCCGGCGCAGAACGCGCGGCCCGCGCCGGTGAGCACGATGGCCCGGACGTCGTCGTCCTCGTCGCAATCCCGGTAGGCGCGGCTCAGCAGCGCACCCATCTCGGCGGTATAGGTGTTGAGCTGCTCGGGCCGGTTGAGCGTGAGCACCGCCACGCCGCAATCGATTTCGACTGTCAGGTCGGCGCTCATCGCAGGGCCGGCACGCGGTGCAGGGCGCCGATCATGTCGGCGACGTCGGCGGGGCGGGGCGTGTAGCCGGGAAAATAACAGCACACCTCGTCGGCGTGCTCGCCGAACCTCGCGGCGATTTGCCGCGCGCATTCCTCGGGCGTGCCGACGATCCCGATCCGGGCCACCATCTCGTCGGTGATCAGCCGGCGCATCTCGGGGAAGCGGCCCTGCTTGGACAGCGCGTTGAGTTCGGGCTGGGCGTCGGCCCAACCCTCCACCTGCAGCACGGGCAGGTAGGCCGGCGTCGAGCCGTAGAACGCGATGAGGGAAGCCGCGCCGTTGATCGCGGTCGCCAGGTCGGCCTCGTCGCGGCCGACGGCAACCATGGCCGAAGCGATGATCTGAAACTCGTCGAACGTTCGCCCCGAGCGGCGCAGCCCCTCGCCGATCGCGGGCACGGTGCGCTCGGCGAAATGGTCGGCACTGTTGAACGGCATCACCAACAGACCGTCGGCAACCTCGGCGGCGGTGCGGGTCATCACCGGCCCCAGGGCACCCAGCAGCACCGGCGGCGGCCCGAACGGGTTGGGACCGGGATTGAAGTTGGGCGCCATGAGGGTGTGCGTGTAGAAGTCGCCGCGAAAGTCCAAGCGCGCCTGGCCTTCCCACGCAGCGAAGATCGCCTTGATCGCGGCGATGGCTTCGGCCATCCGCGGCGCCGGCCTGTCCCAGCTACTGCCATAACGCTTTTCGATGTGCACCTTGATCTGCGACCCGAGGCCGAGGCGGAACCGGCCGCCGCTGTAGAGCTGCAGGTCGTAGGCGGAGTGCGCCATGTGCAACGGACTGCGCGGCGGGGCGATCGCCACGTTGGTCATCAGGTCCAGGTCCGTCGTCCCGGCGGCGATCAGCAGCGGAAAGAAGACGTCGTGCTGGCCCTCGAAGGTGAACAGTCCGTCCGCGCCGGTCGCGGCGATGTCGGCGGCACTCGCCGCCGCCCGCACCGGTGAACCGCTGACCTGAAGCTGTACCTTCATGCACCCGTCCTTCACGTCATTCCGAAAGCTGAAACTCCACCACCTCGGCGAGCGCGTCCACGGCTTCGCGCAGCGCGATCAGGCGCTCGGCGGCCCCCGGCGCCGACAGCACCGAGTAGCGGTCGGCGGTGCCGATGGGAATGCGAGACGCCAACGCGAACAAGCGCTTCCCCGCCGGTCCGGTCCGGTCCCGCCCCAGGATTACCTCACGGCCGGGGAGCGTGATGTCGCGCGCCTGCGCGATCCGTTCGAACAGGGCCATGGCCCGGTCTTCGAGGTCGAGCAGCTGCGCGTCGGACACCGCGTCGCCGGGCTCGTCGGGCCACAACTCGACCGTCGCCCGCGGATACGGGTCGTCGGGTAGCCATTCGGACACCCGAATGCGTTCTCCGGTACGGCAATTCAACGTGTACCGACCTGCGCCGTGGTCGGCGCACTCGGCAATCCGGGACAACACGCCGACGTCGCACCGCGCGTCACCGCCGCCGACCTCGCGCCCGCGCGAGATCAGTACCACGCCGAACGGGTCGCCGGTGTCGATGCAGTGCCGCACCAGCGCGCCATAGCGCGGCTCGAAGATCCGCAGCGGCAGGTCCTGGCCGGGCAGCAGCGCCGACTCCAGCGGAAACATCGCCAGCACAAGGGTTTCCGTCATCAGATCACCAGTTCGGCCACCAGCGCGTCGACGACCGCACGTAGGTCGCCGTCATGTTCTTCGGCGACCCGGCGCTGCCGCTGGTAGGAGGCGCCCTGCCGCGGGATGTCGGCCACCGCTGCCAGCTCGTCGACGCAATTCAGCTTCTTGGCCACCGGCTCCAGCCGGTTCAGCACGTCGTCGAGATCCTCGGTGACCAACCGCTCGTTGCTGTCGGCGTCCAGGATGATCACCGCGTCCAGGCCGTAACGGGCGGCGCGCCACTTGTTCTCCTGGTTATGCCAGGGCGGCATGCTCGGCAACGACTCGTCGGCTTCCAGCCTGCGGTCGAGGTCGACCACCAGGCAGTGGGTCAGGGCGACCAGCGCACCCAACTCGCGCAGGTTGGACACGCCGTCGCAGATCCGCATTTCGAGCGTACCCAGGTGCGGGGAAGGCCTGATGTCCCAACGGACTTCGTCGACGTGGTCGATGATGCCGGTCTTCTTCTGGTCGTAGACGAAGCGTTCGAACTCCGGCCACGTCTGAAATTGGAACGGCAGCCCCGCGGTGGGCAGCTGCTGAAACATCATCGCGCGGTTGCTGGCGTATCCGGTGTCCACGCCCGTCCACCACGGTGACGACGCCGACAGCGCCAGCAGGTGCGGGTAGTAGTTGAGCAGCGACGTCATGATCGGCATCACCTTGTTCGGCGAGGAGATGCCGACGTGCACGTGGACACCCCAGATCAGCATCTGCCGTCCCCACCATTGTGTGCGCTTGATCAGTTCGGCATAGCGCGGGGCGTCGGTGAACTTCTGAGAACTCCACTGCGCGAACGGGTGTGTGCCGGCACAGAACAACTCCATGCCGCGATCCCGGACGACGCGGCGCGCCGGCCCGAGCGTCTGCCGCAGGTCCTCCATGGCCTCGCCCGCGGTGCGGCAGATGCCGGTCACCACCTCGACGGTGTTGCGCAGCAATTCCTTGTGCACACGCGGGTTTTCGCCGATCTCGGCGATCACCGCGGTGGCTTCGTTGCTCAGGTCGCGGGTGTGCGCGTCGACGAGGGCGAACTCCCACTCGACCCCGAGGGTCGGCCGTGGTGAACGGGCGAAATCGATGCGCGAGCTGGCCCGGTTAGCCGGCACCGATGACACCGCACGCCACCCGCTTGCCGGGGTCACCGGTACTCATCGTCATGTCGTTGGGACCCTGCGTCCCATGGGTCTCCGCACCGGCGTGGATGATGATCGCGGTCTTCTGCCCGGTGAGCAGATCCTCCATGGCGAATGCGTCCGTGGTGGTCATCAACGTTGCCGAGCCGTCCTTGCGAACCTGCAACGGGGGCAGGGCGCCACTGGCGGGCTCGCCGGTGTGCCCGGGCGCCTGGAAGTGGTCGCCGGCGGAAAGGAAGTCTCCCGGCGCGCCGCCGTTCGGGGCCACCGAGTTCGGCTCACACTTGCCGACCTTATGGATGTGCACATCGTGGAAGCCGGGCGTGAGCACGCCGTTGGCGGTCGTCTCGATGGTGATGGTGGCATAGCCGTTGTTGAATTCGAACTTCGCGGTGGCGACCTGGGTGCCGTCCGGCGCCTTCAGGTGCGTGGTCATGCCCGGGGCCGTCTCGGCTGCGGGCTCCGAGGCTTTCTCGCCCGCGGGGGACGGCGATCCGGTCCACACCGCGGGGGTGGTGCCTGGAACCGACGACGCCTGCTGCGGCGACGAACACGCGCCCAGCAGCACGACGCATCCGGCCAGAACCAACGGGGGCAGCTTAGGCATAGCCTGCAGCCTAGCCCTTACCTAGCCCGCGACGAGGACGATGACACCCGGCGGCTCGCCGCTGAGCGCGGGAATTCGCGGTTCGACGGGTGCGCCCAGGTTCTTGCCCACCGCATCGGCCGTGGCGTGCTCGTCACCGGCGTCGGTGTAGTAGACCGTGGTGGCGGAAACGTCGGGCACAACCATGTTGTCGACCTTGGTGACCTTGAATCCCGCGGACGTCAGCTGATCCTTGGTGCGCGATGCCACACCCTCTTTCGAGGAGATGTTGTAGATCTGCACCTCGGCCTGGGTGCTCGCGGGCTTGTTGGTGGCCGACGTCGTCGCCGAGCTGGTGGCGCTGGTGCTGGACACCGCCGACGCGGAATCGTCGTCGGAGCTCCCAGACGACCCCAGCGCCTGCCAACCGAGCAGCAGGAAAATGACGCCGAGGAACAACAGCACCATCACCATTGCCCGCAACGGCAGTCCGGTGGAGTCGGGAACTCGTTCTTTCATCGAGCCCTACTGTAACGAGTCAGGTCACCTCGAAGCCGAGGCGCCGCGCCGCACGCGCCTTCTGCCTGCTGGCGCGCAGCCGGCGCAGCCGTTTCACCAGCATCGGGTCGGCGGCCAGGGCCTCGGGCCGGTCGACGAGCGCGTTGAGCACTTGGTAGTAACGCGTCGCCGACATCGAGAACAACTCCTTGATGGCGTCTTCCTTCACCCCGGCGAACTTCCACCACTGGCGCTCGAAGGCCAAGATGTCGTGCTCGCGGCGGGTCAGCCCATCTGCGATCTCAGAGTCGTCCCCCGATCGATTTGCCCGCGCCATGGCGCTGTCCATATCGCTTCCCCTGGACCCTTTCGGCGAATTCCGAACTGCTCGAATGACTTGACTTAGCTAAGGGCGTGTTTCGGCGAATATTGAAACACGCGCCAAACCCTCAAGCCGTCATCCAGACCCGCGAGTCGGCCGATTGACCAAGATTGCCCAGACGTCGATCGCGGGCCGGGCGGCCCACGGGCGTGCGGTAGCTTAGCCGACCATGGCAGTCGTTCCGATCCGCATCGTGGGAGATCCCGTCCTGCATACCCCGACGCAGCCGGTGCCGGTCGCTGCCGACGGGTCGCTGCCGGCGGATCTGGCCGAGTTGATCGCGAACATGTACGACACCATGGACGCCGCGCACGGGGTGGGGCTGGCGGCCAACCAAATCGGCGTCGGCTTGCGGGTCTTCGTCTACGACTGCGCCGACGACCGCGGCCGCACCGAGCGCCGCCGCGGTGTCGTCGTCAACCCGGTTTTGGAAACGTCCGAGATACCCGAGACCATGCCCGACCCGGACAACGACGACGAGGGCTGCCTGTCAGTGCCCGGCGAGTCCTTCCCCACCGGGCGCGCCAAGTGGGCCCGGGTCACCGGACTCGATGCCGACGGCAAGCCGGTGTCCATCGAAGGCAACGACCTGTTCGCGCGAATGCTGCAGCACGAGACCGGGCACCTGGATGGCTTCCTCTACCTGGACCGCCTCATCGGCCGGCATGCCCGCAGCGCGAAACGCGCCGTCAAATCCCACAATTGGGGCGTTCCGGGCCTGTCCTGGACGCCCGGCGAGGGACCGGATCCGTTCGGCCACTGATGGTTTCGTGGCCCGACCCGGGAACGCGGGTGGCGGTGCGCTACCGCCGCCCGGCCGGTTCGGTGCCGCCGTTGACCGATGCGGTGGGCCACCTGCTGGCGGTCGACCCGATCGTGCGGGTGCGGACGAAGTCCGGCGCGGTCGTCGAGTTCGCGCCCTCCGATGCGGTCGCGCTGCGGGTGCTCACCGACACCCCCATCCGCACCTCGCAGATCCGCGCGCTAGAGCATGCCGCCGCCGCGGCGTGGCCGGGCGCGGAACAGCTGTGGCTGCAGGGCTGGCTGCTGCGCGCCGGTCACGGCGGCGGTCTGGTCGTCAATTCCGCAGTGCCGCTGGATCTTTCGGCTCAGCTGAGCACCGTCCCGGCGATCGTCGAGTGGTACGCGGAGCGCGGCCTGACGCCGCGACTGGCCGTGCCCGACCGCTTGTTGCGGTTGCCGCCCGGTCTGACCGCCGAACACGTGGAGCGGATGCTGGTGCGCGACCTGTCGAGCGTCACGCCGGCGTCACGGCCGGACCCGAGCGTCACGCTGGAGCAGCGTTCGGGCGAGGGCGGGGTTGAGCTGGCGTTCGGCACGCACGCCGGCACCGCGGTCGCGCGTGCCGCCGTGACCGACGCACCCGATGGCACGCGCTGGGTGGGCATCTCGGCGGTAGCGGACGACGACGAGCGGACGGCGGCGGAGGTGTGCGAGGCGTTGTTGGCCTGGGGCGCCGATCGCGGCGCGACGCGCGGCTACCTGTCGATACCCGACACCGGCGCGGCGCCGCTTGCCGCGGCGCTGGGATTCCGGCCGCACCACCGCCGTCGGTACGTCCCGGTGCCCCCGGCTAGCGTTTAGCCATGCCCGACGGGACAACTGATGGCGGCGACCCGCCGCGCCCGGCTGCGCCGCGCTTGCGATCGCCGCTGCGGCTTGCCACCTGGAACGTCAACTCGATTCGTTCCCGGCTGCCCCGCGTCATCGACTGGCTGGCCCGCGCCGACGTCGACGTGCTGGCCATGCAGGAGACCAAATGCTCCGACGGCCAGTTCCCCACCCTGCCGTTCTTCGAACTCGGCTACGAAGTGGCCCACGTCGGTTTCAACCAGTGGAATGGGGTGGCGATCGCCTCGCGCGTCGGCCTGGACGATGTGCAGATCGGATTCGACGGCCAGCCCACCTGGAGCAGCAAGCCAGAAGTCGCGGCCACCGCGGAAGCCCGGGCTTTGGCCGCCACGTGCGGTGGCGTCCGGATGTGGAGCCTCTACGTTCCCAACGGCCGGTCCCTGGGCGATCCGCATTACACATACAAACTCGAATGGCTTGCCGCACTGCGCGATTCGGCGTCGGGCTGGTTGCGCGACGATCCCACCGCGGCGATCGCGCTGGCCGGTGACTGGAATATCGCCCCGCAGGACGACGACGTCTGGAGTATGGAGTTCTACACCGGCGCCACGCATGTCTCGGAGCCCGAGCGCCGCGCCTTCCAAGCCATTGTCGAGGCGCAATTCGCCGATGTGGTGCGACCTTTCACGCCTGGTCCCGGTGTCTACACCTACTGGGACTACACCCAGTTGCGGTTTCCGAAGCGACAAGGCATGCGCATCGATTTCATCCTGGGCTCACCGGCTTTGGCGGGCCGCGTGATCGACGCGCAGATCGTCCGCGAAGAACGCAAAGGCAAGGCGGCCAGCGATCACGCGCCGGTGCTCATCGATGTGAGGCGCGCCGAGCCGAATCCATGACGGCCGGGTTCAACCCCGCCTCACATCAAGCTCACGCAATTCTCATGCGGCTTCTCGTTGTCTGCGCGAAGACATGGTGGCAGGCTTTGAGGATTAGAAACAATGGCAGGGAGTCATCATGAGTGTCATCGGCGGAGCAGTCCGAGGCGTGAGTCAGGCGGTGAACCGCGCGGCGACCGCGACGACCGCGGCCGCCGGTGCCGTGGGCGGCGCGGCGGTCAACGGGGTCATCGGTGGCGTCACCGGAGCCGCGGAGGGCGTCAAGCGCGGCATGAGCAGCGGTAGCCACTCGGCGCCCGCGGCGGCGCTGGCTATCGGCGCGCTCGGCGTCGCCGGATTGGTCGAGTGGCCGCTGCTGCTGGCGGTCGGCGGCAGCGCTCTGCTGTTACAGAAGTTGAGCCGGCACCAGGAGGGCGAGACCCGCGCGGTCAAGGCGAACCTCAAGGCGGTGCCCGCCCAGCCGGCGCCGCGCAAAGCGGCGCCCGCGAAAGCCCCCACGAAGGCCACGGCCAAGAAGACGGCCGGACGCCGAGCGGGCACCACGAAGTTGCGCAGCACCAACTAGCGCCCGCTGCCGATCAGCCGGTTGCCCGGCCGTACACCGCGGAGGCCGACTCCGGCAACGGCAGGCGCACCACGCGACCGTCGGAGTGGGCGGATGGATCCGGACAAATCGGGCCCCGAACCACCCGGGAGTGCGCCTTCGCGCCGCGACGCGGCGCACGATCGTTGTGCCGGATCTCGACAACCCCGGCGCGCCACAACAGCGCATAGAGTTCGAGTAGCGGCACCCTCAGCACCGAAGCAAACGACGAAACTAGCGGATCGCCCCCGGTGCCGGTCATCGTCGACATAAGTCCGACGGTGGACGCGCGACCCAGCGAGATGGGAAACCCTTCGTTACCGAAAGGCAAATGATGGCGGAAAAGAAGTCGCGGCGCGGCACATCCCAGCGCGAGGCGGTGGCGAAGGTCCGCGAAGGTGAGACCTTCGCGGTGAACCTGCCCGCGATCGGCCAGGTGGAAATCCCCAGGCCAGAGCAGCTGGCCTACTTCGGTGGGCTGGCGGCCCTGGCCGCCCTCGAACTCATCGACTGGCCGGTGGCCCTGGTCGTCGCCGCCGGACACTTCCTGGCCAGCAACCACCACAACAAGCTGCTGGAAGAGCTCGGCGAGGCGATGGAGGAGGCCTAGAGCCGGTCAGCTCGCGGCTGAGCTTTCCGCGACCGCGTGGTCGAACCGCAAGGTGACCCGGGTGCCGGCCGGGGTGCGACGCGTTTCGACGTGGTCGGCCAGCCCGCTCATCAGGGTGAGGCCGCGCCCGCGGCGGCGGCTGCGCAGGCTGGCCGACGAATCGCCGACCCACCGGCCGGTGTCACTGACGGTGATCGCGACGGCGTCGTCTCGCAGGAAGGCCTCGATCGACACCGTCTCGCGTGGCTCGTTGCGGCTGCCGTGTTCGATCGCGTTGGTGACCGCCTCGCCGGTTGCCAACAGGATGTCGGTTTTGCGCCCCGGCGCGACGACGATTGAGTCCAGCCAATCCCGCAGCTGGTGGCGTGCGACGGGAATCTGTGCGGGTGCGGCCGGCACCACCGTGGCGAAGCTGCCCGCGGCCGCGTGGCTTGGCCGCAGCGCGAGCACCACGACGTCGTCGCGGTAGCCGGACGGCGGGGCCATTCGGGCCAGCAGCTCCGCGCAGATCTGTTCCACGGGCAGGCCGACGCACTGCGCCGCGACCGCCCGCAGGCGGTCGAATCCGTCGTCGAGCGACTCGCCGGCCCGTTCCATGAGTCCGTCGGTGTAGAGCAGAATCAAACCGCCCGCCGGCAGCTCGGCCGTCGCGGTGTCACCGTGCGGTTGGTCCGACGCCCCGTGCACACTGTTTGCCTTCACCGACACCGGCGCACGCCGGCCGGACTCCAGGTAGACCGCGCGCCCGTCGGGCAGCACCAGCAGCGGATAGGGGTGTCCGGCGCAGCTGTAGCTGATGGTGGCAGCGCCGCCGCGGGCTTCGGTGTCGATCTGGGCGTACGCCACCGTCGCGCAGCGCGCTCCGGCGACGCTCGCGGCATATCGGTCCAGGGCGCCCAGCACCGCGTCCGGCTCGCCCGCGGTGAGCGCGGAGGCGGCGACCGCGGCACGCAGCCTGCTCATCACGATCGCCGCGGCCAGGCCGTGCCCGACCACATCACCGACCGATATCGCGATCCTGCCGGGGTGATCCAGCGGCGTGACCGAATACCAGTCACCGCCGACCCGCATCGCCTCCGCCGCCGGCTGATAGACGGCCGACACGACCGCGGCGGTGGAGCCGCGATCCAGCTCCAGCAGGTGCTCTTGGAAGTCGACGGCGATCTCGTGTTCACGGGCCATCAGACGGACCCGGTCCAGGGCAGCGGAGGTCAGCTCGCCCATGCGGGCGAAGGCTTCGAGGTCGGCGGCGTCGAATTGGCGCGGCGCGGGCCACAGCAACACCAGCACACCCAGGATGCGGTCGGCGCCATCACGCAGCGGGTGGGCTACGCAGGCGCGGATGCTCGCGGCGCTGTCCTGCACGGCGTGCGCGTAGCGCGGGGGCAGGTCGAACGTGTCGGTGACGACCATCGGCTCACCGGTGCGCACGACATCGGCTCCGATCAGCGGGGCGTCGTGGGCGACGACGTGGTAGCGGTCGCGGAACTCCGAGGGCAGATCGCCGGCGTATTCGAAGCGCACGGACTGCTCGGAGTCGACGACTCCGATCGCGACCGCACCGGCGTCGCCCGAGCCGAAGGAGGAACCCAGCAGGGCGTCCATGATCTCGCCGACCGAGCCGGCGCCCTGCAGCGCCGAGTCGAGGTGCACCAGTTCGGCGGCCAGGCCCGACTGTGCCTCGCGACGCTGCCGGTCACGCTCGCGGCCGACGGCGGACAACCTCGACGCCAGCCGGTCGATCAGCTCTTGGGACCGGAACGGCTTGGGCAGATAGTCGTCGGCCCCGCCGGCGTAGCCCTCGTCGACGGCCTCGGCGCCGGCGCGGGCGGACAGCATCAGGATCGGCGTCGCGGCCAATTCCGGGTCGGCGCGTACGGCGGCGACGAAGCCGAAGCCGTCGAGCCCGGGCATCATCACGTCGGTGACGATCGCGTCCGGGCGTAACTTCCGGGTCGCGGCCAGCGCCGACTCGCCGTCGCCGACCAGAGCCGTCTCCCAGCGGGCCGACAACACCCGGTTCAGGTGCGCCCGCATGTCCGCGTTGTCGTCGGCTATCAGCACCAGTTGGCGGGTCCTCTCGGGCCCGGCGGCGACGGGTTCGGCGGCCGTCATCACCCACTGACTGGCCTCGGCGACATACGGATTGGTCGCATCGGGCCCGGCGGGCGACGGGCCGACGACCGCGCCCGACAGCGATCGCGGCACCCTGACGGTCACGATGGTCCCGCGGTCCAACTCGCTGTCGATTTGCGTAGTGCCGCCGTGCAATTCGACCAGGCCCCGGACCAGAGACAAACCGATCCCGGTGCCCTCGACGCTGCGGCCACGAACGTTGTCGGCGCGGTAGAAGCGCTCGAACAACTGCTTCAGATCCTCGGCGCCGATGCCGACCCCGGTGTCGCGCACGGCGATCACGCAGTCCCCCGCCTCGGTTCGTACCTGCACCGAAATCGTGCCGTGCAGCGTGTATTTGACGGCATTGGACAGCAGGTTGAGAAGGATCGTCTCCCACATGCCCGGATCGACGTCGGCCAGGGCCGGCCCGCAGTCCAGCTCGAGCTCGAGCCCGGCCCGGTGACAAAGCTCCGTGAACGACGAGGCGATCTGCGCGGTGAGCGCACCGACGTCGGTGCGCACCAGCCTCGCGTTGGCCCGGCCGGCCTCGATGCGGGAGAAGTCGAGCAGCGAGTCGACCAGGCGCTGCAGCCGCCGCGCATTGCGTCCGGCGGTGGTAAGCCGCTCCGCGAGCACGCTTTCGGGTGCCGCGTCCGACAGCGCGTCGTCCAGCGGCCCCAGCAGCAGGGTCAGCGGGGTGCGGAACTCATGGCTGACGTTGGTCAAGAATGCCGTCTTCGCCCGGTCCAGTTCGGCCAGCGCATCGGCTCGCTGCCGTTGCTGCTCGTAGGAGACGATCGAAGCGAATGCCGACGACAGCTGGTCGGCCAGCAGTTGGCAGAAGCCGCGGTACTGCGTGTCGAGGGGACAGCGCGGGTTCGTGCCGACGACCAACGCCCCAGGCCTCGCCTGCCTACCCACCGGCAGCACCAGCGCGCTCTCGGGGCAGTCGTCGCCCAGGACTTCCTTGATGCGAGGAAACCTTGCCGCGATGCCGCCGATTTCTTGTACATCGCCCCGGGACCACGACGCCCGGTCCGAGTGGGTCAACCGCGCGAGCGAATCCGGCAGGAATGCCAGCGTCGAGGCTGTAGCGCCCCGCAGCGTGGCGTCACCTTCGGGGTCGGCGACATAGACGGCGATCAACGGGAGATCCGCCGGTTGTGCCGCACATATCTCGACGGTCACGTTCACCGCGTCATCAATGGTCTGGGTTTCCATCACTGCGGACGCGACGGCGTTGAGCACGTGCAGCCGCCGTTCCCCCATCACCCGCTCGGTGGTCTCGGTGACCGCACAGAAGATCCCGGAGACATCGCCGTTAGCGGCGATCATCGGGCCGTAAGTGAAGGTGAAATACCGGTCTTGCCGTCGGCCTTCTATCACCATGGTCAGCAAGAGGTCGCGCGCCCACGTCGCCTCACCGGTTGCGACGACCCCGGCGAGCATCGGCGCGATGGAGTCCCAGATGTCCCACCACACCTCCCGGCCGCGCCGCCCCAGCGCGGCCGGATGCTTGTCGGCCAGAGCAGGTATGTAGGCATCGTTGTAGACGAGGAAGAGATCCTGCGGCCCCAGCCACAACACGATGGGAAACCGTGACGTCAACGCCGTCACCACCGCCACGCGAAACTCGGCCGGCCATTGTTGCGGCGGGCCCAGCGGATGACCGTCCCAGTCGAATTCGGCGAACCGCCGGCCCATCTCACCGCCCAGAGAAACAGCAGCGGCCAGGTCAGCCGGCAGTCGCGAATCCGTCACTGTCGTCTTCGTTGCAACGCCGCGGAAAGCGTGGGGTAGATGTCGAAGACGCGGTCCAGTTCGGTGACCTGAATCGGTCGCAGCACCTGGTCGTGGTCGGCGACCAGGCGAACGGGCGTCCCGCCGGCTTTCCCGCCTTCGTGGCAGTCGAGCACGGCGTTCAGCGCAGCGCTTCCGAAGAAGTCGACAGCCAACAGATCGATGACCACGGGTCGGACCGGCTGCGCCGACGCCAGGCCGAGCGCGTTGCTCAGCTGAGCGGCGAGCTCAGCGACGGTACTGGAGTCGACATCGCCTTTGACGCGCACGATCACTGCATCGTCGTGGGCCTCGTGTTCGACCGCCAACAACTTCATGCCTTTCGCCGCAGCCAACGTGAGGTCTGCAGCCGCGAAGCCCGATGACGCGGCGGTATGCGCGGTCGCGCATCGCAGACCACCAGACATTATCCCCTACCCGAACTGCCCGTTTACCGATTGGCTGGTTACCCGCTGGGCTCGGGGGGGATCCTCTCGTGCACGGTCAGCAGTAGATGGTCGAATTGACCCTGCAGAGCGGCCGCCGGCGCGGGCAAGGTGGGCACCTCGGCAAGCAACTGCTTGGCCAGTGCGCGAAGTTTCATGTTGGTCTCCTGCGAGCGCCACTGCAGCACGCGGAACGCCTGCTCGGCGCTCACCCGGTAGACGAACATCAGCACGCCCTTGGCCTGCTCGATGGCCGCGCGGCTCTCGAACAGGTCCGGCAGCGCCTCGTCGAGCACTTCTTGCCTGGTCTCGTCGAAGGTGTTGGTGAGGTCGATGTAGTAACCCTCGGTGCCCAGCATGGCGCCCGACTCGTCGCGCATGCGGTCGGCGACGACGATGGCGTCGTGCACCGTGCCCGCGGTGTCGAGGAACCGGTGCCTGCTCGAGAACGACTCCTCGGACTGCAGCGCGTAGTCGAGCAGCTCCTGCACATGCGCGCGGTCGTCGGGATGCTTGTGCGACATCAGCAGTTTGGTCGTCGGCACGACCTCTCCCGGTTCGTAGCCGTGCATCCTGGCGACCTCGTCCGACCACTCCCAGCGCTGACCCACGAACCAGAAGCGGAACGCGCCGACGTTCAGGTATCCGGGGGCGGGCTCGACGGGATCGGAAAACCGCGCGCCGTCCCCGTTGGATGACGATTCCCCTGTTCGCCTGCGCTGTTGCACGTTTGCATTTTTCCACTACGGGAATGCCCTCGGCTACCGCCCCGGCGGAAATGGCCGTCGATCGTGCCACGCGGTGTCTTGTGGGGGTAACGTCGCGTGCGGACCCATCCATACGACGCGGGAGCGCACGCCGAGTGCGCTGAGAGGACGGCTCGGGGCCGTCGACCGTACGAACCTGACCGGGTAATGCCGGCGTAGGGAGATGAAAAATGACTGATGTCCTTTCCGGAACTGCGTCGGGCACCGCTTCGCCCAATGTTGAGCCGGCCGTGACCACGGGCCCGATCGCGGGCAGCAGCAAGGCCTACCGCGAGATCGCCGGCCCGGACGGGGTCACCCTGCGGGTGCCGCTGCGGCGCGTGCACCTGTCGACCGGCGACGACTTCGACCTGTACGACACCTCGGGCCCGTACACCGATCCGGACGCGACGATCGATCTGACGGCCGGGCTGCCGGCGCGGCCCGGGGTGGTCCGCGATCGCGGCACCCAGCTGCAGCGCGCCCGCGCCGGCGAGATCACCGCCGAGATGGCTTACATCGCCGCCCGCGAGGGCATGCCCGCCGAGCTGGTTCGCGACGAGGTCGCGCGGGGCCGCGCGGTGATCCCGGCCAACCACAACCACCCCGAGATCGAGCCGATGATCATCGGCAAGGCGTTTGCAACCAAGGTGAACGCAAACATCGGCAACTCGGCGGTGACGTCGTCGATCGCCGAGGAGGTCGACAAGATGGTGTGGGCAACCCGGTGGGGCGCCGACACCATCATGGACCTGTCCACCGGCAAGAACATCCATGAAACCCGTGAGTGGATCCTGCGAAACTCCCCGGTGCCGGTCGGCACGGTGCCGATCTACCAGGCCCTGGAGAAGACCAAGGGTGACCCGACCGAGCTCACCTGGGAGCTCTACCGCGACACCGTGATCGAGCAGTGCGAGCAGGGCGTCGACTACATGACCGTGCACGCCGGCGTCCTGTTGCGCTATGTGCCGCTGACCGCCAAGCGGGTCACCGGCATCGTCTCGCGCGGTGGTTCGATCATGGCGGCCTGGTGCCTGGCGCATCATCGGGAGTCGTTCCTGTACACCAACTTCGACGAGCTTTGCGAGATCTTCGCCCGCTACGACGTCACCTTCTCCCTCGGCGACGGCCTGCGGCCGGGATCGATCGCCGACGCCAACGATGCGGCGCAGTTCGCCGAGCTGCGCACCCTGGGCGAGTTGACGAAGATCGCGAAATCCCATGGCGTGCAAGTGATGATCGAGGGGCCGGGGCACGTCCCGATGCACAAGATCGTCGAGAACGTGCGCCTGGAAGAGGAGTGGTGTGAGGAGGCTCCGTTCTACACGCTGGGCCCGCTGGCCACCGACATCGCGCCGGCCTACGACCACATCACGTCGGCGATCGGCGCGGCCATCATCGCCCAGGCCGGCACCGCGATGCTCTGCTACGTCACCCCCAAGGAACACCTGGGGCTGCCGGACCGCAAAGACGTCAAGGACGGCGTCATCGCCTACAAGATCGCCGCGCACGCAGGCGATCTGGCCAAGGGGCACCCCCACGCGCAGGAACGCGACAACGCATTGAGCACGGCGCGATTCGAGTTCCGCTGGAACGACCAGTTCGCGCTGTCGCTCGACCCGGACACCGCGCGGGAGTACCACGACGAGACGCTTCCCGCCGAACCCGCCAAGACCGCGCACTTCTGCTCGATGTGTGGGCCCAAGTTCTGCTCGATGCGTATCACCCAGGATGTCCGCGACTACGCCGCCAAGCACGGCCTGGACAGCGAGGAAGCGATCGAGGCGGCCATGTCCGAGGGCATGGCGGAGAAGTCGCGTGAGTTCGCCGAGCACGGCAACCGGGTGTATCTACCGCTGGCCCAGCAGTGATCGCAAGCGCGGGTATAGCGGGTCGCCACCATTTAGCCCAGTGACGTTCCTGCCGCTGCCCGCTCCGGGCACGACGCCGCGGCGGGTGCTGTCCATCGCCGGGTCGGACTCCGGGGGCGGCGCCGGCATCGAAGCCGACATGCGCACGATGGCTCTGCTGGGTGTGCACGCGTGCGTCGCGGTCACCGCGGTCACCGTGCAGAACACGTTGGGAGTGCAGAGCTTTCACGAGGTGCCCGCCGACGTCGTCGCCGGACAGATCGAGGCCGTGGTCGGTGACATCGGCATCCAATCCGCCAAGACCGGGATGCTGGCGTCGCCGCGGATCATCGACACCGTGGCCAGCACCTGGACCCGGCTCGGGTTGACGGTTCCGCTCGTCGTGGACCCGGTGGCGGCCTCCATGCACGGCGATGCGCTGATGGCACCCGCCGCCCTGGATTCGCTTCGCAGTCAACTGTTTCCGTTGGCGACGCTGGTGACACCGAACCTCGACGAGGTGCGGCTGCTGGTCGGCATCGACGTGGTTGACCCGGTGTCGCAGCGGGCGGCGGCCAAGGCACTGCATGCGCTGGGCCCGCAATGGGTGCTGGTCAAGGGCGGTCACCTGCGGTCATCGAATCGCAGCTGCGACCTGCTCTATGACGGCGCCGATTTCCACGAGTTCGACACCCAGCGAATCGCCACGGGTAACGACCACGGCGGTGGCGACACGCTCGCCAGCGCCGTCGCGTGCGCACTGGCGCACGAGTTCACCGTGCCGGACGCCGTCGGGTTCGGGAAGCGTTGGGTTACTGAGTCTTTGCGCGCCGCCTATCCGCTGGGCCATGGCCATGGCCCCGTCTCCCCCTTGTTTCGGCTGTCATGAATTTGGATCAGATCGCGGGCATCGCGCACGAACCGGACGGTGCCCCCAAGGGCGTGGTCGTCTTGACCCACGGCGCCGGCGGTAACCGCGATGCGGTTCTGCTGCAACAGGTTTGCGATGAGTGGGCGCGGCGCGGCTGGCTGGCGGTGCGCTACAACCTGCCCTATCGGCGCCGCCGGCCGACCGGCCCGCCGTCGGGCTCGGCCACCACCGACCGGGCCGGCATCGTCGAGGCGATCACGGTGTGCCGCGGCCTTGCCGGCGGCCCGCTGATCGCCGGTGGGCATTCCTATGGCGGTCGGCAGACGTCCATGGTGGTTGCGGCCGGGGAGGCCGTGGTGGATGCGCTGACGCTGTTCTCCTATCCGGTGCATCCCCCGGGCAAACCCGAACGCGCCCGCACCGAACACCTGCCCGACATCACGGTGCCGACGGTGTTCACGCACGGCACATCCGACCCGTTCGGCACTCCCGACGAATTGCGTGCCGCCGCCGCGCTGATCACCGGGACGACCGCCGTCGTCGAGATCGCCAGTGCCCGACACGATCTGCGATCGAAGACGTTGAACGTCCCGGCGTTGGCCGTCGATGCCGCCCTGCAGCTGCTGGGGCGGAATTAGACAGCTGAAGCTGGACAGTTTCAACTGTCTAGATTAGGGTGGTGGCGTGGATGGCATCAGCGACTCCGCGGTGGCGGCGGCGCGCGACATCAGGGTGGTGTTCAGCCGGCTACGGCGCCGGCTGAAGGGCATCGCGACCGATGGTCTGACGCCTTCACAGACCGCGGTGCTCACCCGGCTCTGGAAAGAGGGGCCGTCGTCGGCCAGCGTATTGGCCGGCGCCGAACAGGTGCGCCCGCAGTCGATGGCCACCATCCTGGCCGCCCTGGGCCAACGCGGGCTCATTGAGCGCACACCGGATCCGAATGACGGTAGGCGCCAGATTGTTTCGCTGACCCCTGCGGGCAAGCGGCGCGCCGAAAGCGACCGGCGCGCCCGCGAGGAGTGGTTGGCCTGCGCCATCCAGGAGCGCTACACCGAGGCAGAGCGGCGCGTCATCGTCGACGCGCTGTCGCTACTCGAGCGCTTGACCGAGCAATGAAAGGACAGGTGCCACAATGCAAGTAGGACTGCACTTCATCGACTTTCTACCCGGAGACCCAGCAAGGCTGGGCCCGACGCTGGCCGACGCGGCCAAGGCCGCCGAGCAGGGCGGCGCCACCCTGTTCACCCTCGCCGACCACCTCTTCCAGATGGAGGAGCTTGCGCCCGCGCAGAATCCATTCCTGGAGGGCTACACATCACTGGGCTTCCTGGCCGGCCAGACCACGACGATCGACCTGGCCCTGCTGGTCACCGGCGTGACCTATCGCTATCCCGGTTTGTTGGCCAAGGCTGTCACCACCCTGGACGTGCTGTCGCAGGGCCGGTCGATGCTGGGTTTGGGCGCGGCCTGGTACGAACGCGAGCACACCGCGCTGGGCATTCCGTATCCGCCACTGAGCGCCCGCTTCGAAATGCTGGAAGAGACGCTGCAGATCTGCCGGCAGATGTGGAGTGCGGACGACGGGCCCTACACCGGCACGCACTACCGGCTGGACGAGACAATCTGTGAGCCGCAACCGATTCGGCGACCCCCGATCCTGATCGGCGGTGACGGCGAGAAGAAGACGCTGCGCCTGGTCGCGCAGTACGCCGACATCTGGAACAGCATGTCGAACGATGTCGAGGAGCTCCAGCACAAGATCGAGGTGCTGAACCGGCACTGCGACGCGGTGGGCAGGGATCCTGGTGAGGTCCGCAGGACGTCCGGTGGCCTGGCCGGTGCCGACCCCTTCGACAACACGGACGAATTCCTGAAGATCGTCGAACGCTACGCCGCGCTGGGTGTCGACATGATCAACATCGGCCCGATGCCCGGCACTCCGGATCCGGTCGGGTTCGTCCGCCGCCTGGGCGACGAGGTGATTCCGCGGATCGCCGAAATAGGCTGACGGCGTTCGGTATTCGTCATCCGGGGTAGCGGGAATAGCAGGCGTCCGCGTTGCCGGTCACGCCGCCGCGGAACGCCGCGATCCGAGTGAAACCGGCCGGCACGCTGGTGCCGTCGGCGTCGCTGGCGACCAGATGGTTCGTGAGCAGACCGGCGACCGCCTCGTCCAGATCTCCTGCGGTGAGCAGCAATTGGTTGTGCGAGGGGAGGTCGATCGGCTCGGCCATCTTGCGATGCGCCACACCCGTCAGGCATGCGGTCCGCAGCGCGGTCCATGGGCTCTGCATCGCCAGACCGCGCTCGTGCTGCACCGCCAGCGCGTATCTCGACATCACGACGGACAGCGCGGTGTCGTCGCCTTGCGGCAGGGTGTGTTGCTTCTCGTCGGCGACCGCGCCCATTTCGGCGAGCCCGGTCAGGTCGACCACGATCGTGTTGGTGCTCGGACAGTAGGACGCCGGCGGCGTCGCCTTGGCGTCCGGGCAATCGGCCGGCTCGTAGGACAGCGCCGGCGGATTCGTCGGAGCGAAGATCTTTCCCAGCAGGTCCATCAGATTCGACAAGGTGTCCTTGTTGATCGGCACCTCACCGGTCTCCGTCGCCCCGGAGTTGTCGACCCGCAAGGCGTTTGGCAAATCGCCGCGGCGCTTCTCGATTTCGTTGCGGTTGATGGCCGCGCAGGCCGAGGCGCCGTTGAGGAAACCCATCTGGAAGGCGCTGACGCGGTCCAGGGCCGAGCCGTGCGCGTCGTCGTTCTGCGTCTCGCTGTCCATCACGGGGTCACGGGTGGTGATGATGCCCGCCAGCACGTGGTCGAGCCCGTCGGCGGTGCTCAGCGTGAAGCGCGGCGACTTGCCGTCGGCGACCCAGTACAGATAGACACCCGCGAAGCAGTCGGCCTGCTGTTCGCGGATGATGGTCGCGTCCCGTCTGGTCACCAGCTTCGCCATCTGCTGCAGCGCGTGGCCGAATTCGTGCGCCAGCACACCGGTGACGGACATGTCGCCGAAGTACTTCTGCGCGATGGGCATGAATACGCCGCGGTCCCAAGCGATCAGGTTGCATCGGCCGGTGTAGAACGCGTTGACGAGCTTGTAGGTGTCGTTGTTGCACACGATCGGGCTGCGCGGATCGCTCGAGTTGTACGACACCATCTTGCTGACCGGAACGAACTTGCCCTTCAGCGATTGGTCGTACACCGACTGCCAGTAGTCCTCGATGTCGTTGACCGACAGCAGCGCCAAGGTGTCGATGGGCCCGTTGTCGGTGTTGAGCACCTTGCCGTTGGGAATGGGTGCGTTCGAACGGGTTCCGCTGGGCCCGTTGGTCGCGGGCAGACCACCCACCAGAAAGGGGTCGTTGAGCATCGACAGCGCGCGCCCGCCGACGAACGTCGTGCATCCGGCGACCACGAGCACCGCCGCCGCCCACACAACTGCCGACCTGAGCGCATGCCTATTCATGACCAACCTCATCCCGACCGGCTACAGGGCAGCATCAAGGAAACTCATCCTAGAGGCATTGACCCTACACGGCAGCACAAATCGAGGGACCCAGCAAACTTGCGGCAAGGCACTAGAAAGGCGGCGGCTCGCCGTCGCCTTCGGCCGGCGGGGCGGGACCGAGGCACGCGGCCTCGCGCTCTTGACGTTCGGGTTGCCGGGCATGGTGGTTTTGCCGCCGCTCGGCGGCGATGCGTGCGGCCCGGTTTTGGGCGCGGGTGCGCTCGCGTCGGGGCATCATGGCGGTGCGGTCGGCGCAAGGGTCTGGTCTTGGCGGGGCTGGTGCGGGCGCGGCGCCGGTGGCCGTGCACAGCTGGGGAAACAACAGCGCGCTACCCGGAGCGGTGACGTAGGTCTGCCCGTCGGGCAGGCCCCAAATCACGGTCCCGTCGGGCAGCTGCCGGTCGCGCCAGCCCCAGAACGTCTTCATCAGATGGTGAAGACGGCACAGCGCCTTGAGGTTCGAGGCGTGCGTCGCGCCGCCGTCGGCGTAGGGGACCGTATGGTCGAGGTCGCATTCGGTGGCCGGACGGTCACAGCCCGGCGCCCGGCACGTCAGATCCCGGCAGCGCACGAAGTCGGCCAGCGCGGCCGAGGGGGCGTAGCGGGGTTCGGCGCCTGTCGGCGTCGTCAGTGGTACCTGCCGCGCCGACTTGGCCAGCTCGGTGAGCACCTCTGCCGGGATGAGTCCCTCGACGCCGGGCAGGGCACCAGGCGTCGATACCCTGCCCTCCACGCTGGCCTGCTCAGCGATCACGTGGATCACGACATTGCTCTTGGGCTTGCTCACGCTCGGCTCACCCGCAGCACACTCGGCACGCCCGCAGCCGCACACCAGCCGCGAACTTCCGGCGGCCAACGCCCCCAACGCATCCGCGCGCCGCTGCGCGGCGGTGCGCGGATCGGCCTGGCACACCGTGGCGGCCAATTGGTCGAGTCGCCGGTCCAGCGCTAGGCCGTCGGGGCCAAAGACACTGCCCTCCACATACGCCATCCCCGACTCATTGGCCAAGACATCCACATAGCGGTCGGCGACCGCGTCCTTGGCGCGGCGCACCGCATCGGCGTCCACCAATGCCACGACCCGATCCACCGCCGCGGCCAACCCACCCTTGGTCAGCGAGGGACGCCGCGACAGCAGCACCGCCAACCGCGCGTCGACCCGAGCCAACACCTCGGCATCGGTGATCAGATCGGTGCGAAACACGATCGTTTGAAACGCCCGGTAGTCGATATCGCCGTTCTGAAAAACCTTGCCCACCTGGGGCAGCCGCTCCCGCATCGCCATGGCGTAGCGCAAGTAACTGTGGCCCATCGCCACACTGCACCCCAACGCCGCGCCCAACTGCGCAGCCACCGCATCCCACGCGTCCGCCGACCACTCCGCGCGCTCCCCCGACTCGCGGCAGCGCAATACCAGCAAGTCGCCGGCGGCCACCAGTCGCTCGGCGGCCGCCCGTGCCTCCGCGCGCCCCGCGTCACGCACCCGGTCGAGCAGCGCGGCCGACTCCGGGGTCTCCCGCGAGGCATACCACCATTCGAACATAGGTTCGATACTAGCGCGATCTACTGACTCAAACTATTTGGCAGGGTCGCGGCTTGTGGATAAATGCCGCGGCCGGAAGTCGTCAGGGCACGCGTGTGCGATGCCTCTTGTTGTGCGGCGGCACACCGTTGATCCCACCGATCGACTCCGCGTAGCTGCCGACGGCGAACCCGACGCCAGAACCCATGACCGCCAACGCATCCCGGTTGATGTTGTCGACGGTGTCGCGAGGGCTCTGGAAGTTCGGATCGAACGCCACGCCGGCCTGTCCGCCCCATAACCGGGCCTGGATGGGAGTTTTCGGCTGCGAAGCTCCGGTGGTCATGCCCCCGACGGGCACGCCCGCAACCATGAAGGGGTGGTAGTCGGCCCTGGTGTCCAACGGCATGTCCGCGGGCCGCTTGCCGGCGAGGTTCAGATAACCGGCGAGCGTGCGTTCGATGCCGGCCGAGCCTTCGGGCACATCCGCGGCCGAGACGCCGGGTCCGGGTGGCCCGGACTGATCGCCGTCGTCGGTGAAGAATCCGGCGTTGGGCGAACCCAGCATCGTGAAGTTCAAGTACAGCGCGATGTCATTGAGTTGCTCACGGTCCATGCCGAACACGAAATCCATGACGCCGTTGCGCCCGTCCTCGTCGGCACCCCAGAACACGAACCGGACCGCGTTGTTCACCGGCGCCAGCGGGCCCAGTCGCAGCGCCGTCTCCAGCACGGCGGCCACCCCGGAGCCGTCGTCGTTGATCCCGGGTCCGGCGCGCGAGGCGTCCAGATGCGCACCCACTACGACGACGTCGTTGGCCGACCCGGACTTGGTCTGCGCCACGACGTTTCGGGAGGTGATCTTGACGTTCTGCGCATCCAGCACCAGCCGTACCGGTGCGGTCGCGCCCGTCAGCGCGGCGGCGCCGGAGGATCCCAGCACGGCGACCGGCACGGTCAACTGTTTGAAGTAGCCGGTGGTGAACAAAGTGGGTGGAGCTCCGCGCCCGGTCGGGGAGCTGAGCACTATCACCGCACTCGCACCCCTGGCCACCGCGCTGTTCTGTTTGTCGACCACCGAGCACTGGGCGTCGTCGACCACGGCGATCGCCCCCTTGGGCACCACGGCCGGGTAATCGCTGGCCCGGCAACCCGACGGCTGCGCCGGACGGATCGGCTGCCCGGTCAGTCCGCCGGGCGGGGTCTGTACCAGCAGCGAGGCCTGGTCGACGGGATAGGTGCGGCCGGCAACGGTCACCGCCGGCTTGCCCAACGAGACGGTGTAGAGCCGGTCGAACTGCGGCGTCTGAACGTCGAAACCCCTGTCGCGCAAGGCTTTAGCGACGTAGTCCACGCTCGCGTTGAAACCCGGCGTGCCGTCCGCGCGGTTGCCGCCGTTGGCGTTGGCGATGTCCTGCAACGCACGCAGGTGCGTCAGCATGCCCTCGGCAGTCACCTTCTTGGCCAGGCTGTGCCCCAGGTCCGGTGTCGTTGTCGGCAGCGCCAGCCGCGTCGACGAACAACCGGCCACCATCGCGATCGACAGCAGCGTCGCGCCCAGCCGGGAAATCATGACTTGACGAGCACGTGCCGGGTGCGGTCCGCCATCGCGGGAACGCCGTTGTGGCCACCGAGGTCTTGCGCGTAGAGACCGATCGCGTAAGCCACACCGCCGCCGTTGATCCCCAACGCGGTGCGGTCGACGTGGTCGAGGGTGTCGGTTTTCTGGTGGTAATTGGGGTCGAACGGTTGATCGGCCGTCCCGCCCCACAACTTGGCCTGATCCGCGGACATCTTGCCCTCGGCGCCCGAGAACAGGCCGCCGGCGGGAATCCCGGCCAGCGTGAATCCGTCGTAGTCAGACCGGCCGTCGAACGAGGTGTCCTGCGCCGTCTTTCCGGCCGCCTTCAGGTAAGCGACCAGCGTCCGCTCGATGCCTGCCGAACCCTCCGGCACCACCGGCTGGCCACGAGCGTCCAGCGGCAGCGACTGGTCGCCGTCGTAGGTGAAATAGCCGGGGTTCGGCGACGCGAGCATGTCGAAGTTCAGGTACAGCGCAATGTTTTTCAGCGCCGTCAGATCCAGGGACTCGACATAGTTGCGCGACCCGATCAACCCGAGTTCCTCGGCGCCCCAGAAGCCGAACCGCAGCGCGTTGTGCACCGGCGGCGAACTCCCCAGCCGCACAGCTGTTTCCAGCACAGCAGCGACACCCGATCCGTTGTCGTTGATGCCCGGCCCCTCCGGCACGCTGTCCAGATGCGCCCCCGCCATCACCACGTCGGTCGCCGATCCGGTTTTGGTCTGCGCAATCACGTTGCGCGCCCGGAAGCTTTGGGCGGTGGCATTGAGCTTGATCGTGGTGGGTCCCGGTTGCCCGCGCAGCTGCAGCCCCACCGATCGGGTCACGCTCAGCACCGGAATCTTCACGTCAGTGGTTGGCCCCAGCGTGCCGCCCATCTGTTGTTCGTCGACGTTGTCGGCGATGATCATCGCCACGGCGCCACGCTGTGCCGCGGCCTCTTCCTTCTGAGCGAACGGGCAGGTGCCGCGATCGACCAGCACCACCGCGCCGCGCACCGGCAAGTTGGCGTAATCGGAGGCCGCGCAACCGAGGTTGTTCGCCGGCGCGGCGACCAGCGGCCCGGTCACGCCGTCCGGCGCGGTGCCCAGGCTGAAGTCCAGCGCGTGCGCCTCCACCGGCTTGCCGCCGACGGTGACGTCCGGCTTGTCGCCGTGAAACACTCGCGCCGAGAACTCGGGGGTCTGCACGTCAAACCCACTGCCGCGCAGAACTTTAACCACGTAGTCGACGCTGGCCTCATATCCGGGTGTGCCCACCGCCCGGGTGCCGTTGTTGGCGTTGGCGATGTCTTGCAGCTTGGACAGGTGTGCCATCATCGCGTCCGTCGTGACCTTGTCGCGCAATGCGGAGGCGAATTCGCCCGCGGCGGGATGTGTTTGCTGCGAGTCAGACGACCGATGGAAGCAGCCGGTCGACAATGCGGTCAGGGCGACCACGGCGAGCAACGCCGGAATCGTCGTGGATTTGTTCACCATCGCGCCCCAGGTTAGACCGCGGCCCAGGCGGCCGGGTTCAGGACACGGCGGTATCAGACATACAGCGCGCTGAAGGGCGAAACGGGGATGTTGCGCACCACGAACCAGGCCAGCACCAACGACAGCGTCACGACGGCGGCCCAACGTCGGTGCTGCCAACTGCGGACCCGCCGGCCCACCACGCGGCCGTAGGTCCAGGACACATACGCCCACACCAACAGCGCGACAGCCGCCAGGCCCAATGCGTTGAACCTGGCGGCCGCCAACAGATTGCCGTGCATGAGCGAATACACCATGCGCAAGCTGCCGCACCCTGGACAGTCGATACCCAGCAACGCCTTGGTGGGGCATACGGGCAGCGGGCCGTTCGGGGTGGTCGGATCGCCCGCCCAGATGGCGGCGCACATCAGCGTCGTGGATGCCGCCACCACCAGTGGTGCACCCAGATTCGCGTGCGCCGCCCCCCAGCGGGTCACCATGATCCGAGTCTTTAGAACATCGCGGCGAGTGCCGCGTTGGTGTTCGTGTTCAGCGCACCGATCGCCAGCAAGATGCCGTAGATGATGCCTGCGACGACGCCGATGACCACGGACCAGATCACCCATCGCTTGGCGCTCTCGGCGGACGCCTGCGCCTCCGCATAGCGTCCCTGCGCCCACAAACCATTGACCTGGCTCGACTTGACGATCGCCACGATTCCGAAGGGAAGACAGCAGAACAGGGTCGCCAGAATCGACCACACCAGATAGTTATTCGGCGCTTGGCCGGCCGGCGGCTGCGGCGGATAACCCGGAGACGGCGGCGGATAGTCGGGCGGAGGAGGAGGGGGCTGTGTCATGGATTCTCCAGTCAAGAGAAGTTAGCTGACGTAAAGCGGTGCTAACCATACCCGAGCGGGCTCTGATCGGCACCAGCAATGAAAAAATCTTGGTTTAGTCCGCCCCGCGCACGACGCGCCGGCAAGGCCCCCGCCTCGCCAAAAGTCTGAAATACCGCGGCGCCTCAACATAATTCGCGATTCCGCGCGACGACGGGCGTGTCATCACCGTCTGCCTGGTCGTCCGCGGGTTGAGCCGAGGAAGGATGCCCACACAGACAATTGCCAACGGAATGTGTTGCTTTACCGCGACATAGCCCTACTATCCGTGTTTAGAAGCGGCCGTTAAGGAGCCATTCATGTCTGAGTTCAGCAACGCGCTGAGGGCGGCGATCTTAACGACACTCACCGCGGGTTTGGCCTTAGCGGGCGGCGCCCCAGCGAGCGCGGATCCCGCGACCACCGGGAGCTCTTCGGATATCAATGCGCTTGCGGCCTCGCTGTCGAAGGGCTACGGCCTGAACAACTGCACCGCCCAGAACATCGACCGCAGCACAGAACTGGCCGTGCTCACGTGCGGGCAGAGCCCCGATCCACGCGGACCGGCGCAGGCCAAGTACGTCCTGTTCACCAATGCCGACCATCTGGCCACCTCGTTCAGGGCCACCATCAACGAGGACGTGCTCAGCCCCTGCGGGGACGCCCACCAGTCGCCCTCGAGCTGGCACAAGGACGGCTCGACCGCCAGCGCCGGTCAGGCGGCCTGCGGCACCTATCGAAACGGCGCCGAGATCATCTGGACCACGGACGCAAAGAACACATTGAGTTACCTGCGCGCGTCCAACACCGACGTTGCGGCGCTTTACCAGTGGTGGCGTGCAAACGGGTGACGCTCCCGCTGCGCCGCAGCCGATTCTTCGAACCGAGATCCGAGAAACGTTCGCCCCTCTTTATTTCCATCAACCGCAGGGAGTCAGGAAAATGTCACATCGGAACACCGCACTGCGAGTCGCGTCGGCCGCAGCCATAACGGGCAGTCTGGCTTTCGCGGGCGTCGGCGCCGCGAACGCCGAACCCAACACCGGCAACGCGACGGACATGAACACGTTGGCCGCCTCGCTGTCGAAGGGCTACGGCCTGAACAACTGCAAGCCGCAAGAGCTTTCCGAGACCGGTGAACTGGCCGAACTGGTGTGTGGGCAAAGCCCAGACTCCAACGGACCCGGCTCCGGCGTTTACGCGCTCTTCTCCAACAGCACGAACCTGGGCTCCGCCTTCAGCTCCACCATCAAAGACGTGTCCCTGGCCGCGTGTGGGGACGCCGGGGCGTCGCCGGGAACGTGGAAACAGAACGGCCAGACGGGCGGCCAGATCGCTTGTGGCACCTACAAGAACTACGCCACCTTGACCTGGACCACCGACGCCAAGAACGTGTTGGGCCACCTGACCGCGTCCAATTCGGACGTCAACGCGCTCTATCAGTGGTGGCGCACGAACGGCTGACGTTTACAGCTGGGCCGCAATCAGATCCGCCACCGCCCGCATCCCGGCCGCGTTCGGGTGCAAGGGGGCGGGGCGGCGCGGCAAGCCAGTACCGAAGCGTGCGGGCAGCGTCGTCCACGGTTCTGCCGACCATGCGTGATGCTCGCGACCCGCCGCGCCGGCGCGGATGACCTCGCAGCCGGTCGCCGCGGCGGCGTCGGCCGTCATCGTCTCCAGCGTGGCGGCCACGTGCCGGCCCAGGTCGGCGTCGGACGGCGAGAGCGGCTCGGCCGGCACGCCCGGCGGCGGCAGCAACGTCAGGTAGTCGACGAAGAAGATCCGTGCCCGCGCCGATCGGCGGCGCAGCGCCCGGCCGACCGCGCACAGCGATTCAAACACCGCGTCCAGGGCGCGATCCCGCGCCCGGCGATCCAGCAGTTCGGAGATGCGATCACCCAGCAGCGGCAGGTGACGCAGCGAATGCGGCAGTGCCGCGGCCATCAACAGCGGAACGTAGCCGACGTCATTGCCGCCGATGGTCACGGTGACCAGGCTCTCGGTGCCGTCCAGGGCGGCGATCTGGGGTGGCGCGCCGTGTTGGCGCTCGGTGAGCACGTGCGCGGTGGTCGCCCCGGAGAAGGTGACGTCGGTCAAGTCGTGCCGGTATCGCTGCGCGATCAGGTGCGCATAGTTGCGTGCGGATCGGCCCGACCAACGCGGGGCCCCGGCGGCGCGGGGGCGGATGCCGGGACCGGCGGCCATCGAACTGCCCAGCGCCACATACCGACTCATGGTTGCGGGCTCGACGCCTGCGCCCAGAACCGCTTCGGGATCCGTCCGGCGCGCCGCGCCAGATACCCGGCGGTGACGGCGGCGGCCATCGCGGCGGCCATCGCGGCCGGATCGGCGGCCCTGGTCACCGCGGTGGCCAACAGCACGGCGTCGCAACCCAATTCCATGGCCAGCGCCGCGTCGCTGGCCGTTCCGATGCCCGCGTCGAGCACCACCGGAACGCCGGCCCGGGCGACGATCATTTCGATGTTGTGCGGATTGGTGATACCGAGCCCGGTGCCGATCGGCGAACCCAGCGGCATGACGGCCGCGCAGCCGGCGTCTTCGAGCCGGCGTGCCAGCACCGGATCGTCGTTGGTATAGGGCAGGACGACGAACCCGTCATCGACCAATTGCTCTGCGGCTCGCACCAATTCGACTCCATCGGGCAGCAGCGTGCGTTCGTCGGCGATCACCTCGAGCTTGATCCAGTTGGTGTCCAGCGCTTCGCGCGCCAACTGCGCGGTGAGCACCGCCTCGGCCGCGCCGCGGCATCCCGCGGTGTTGGGCAACGGCGTGATGCCCAGCCGGTTGAGCAGATCGAGCAGGCCGGTGCCGCCCTCCGCGTCGACCCGGCGGATGGCGACGGTGGTCAGTTCGGTGCCCGAGGCCACCAGCGCCTCCTCGAGCACCGCGAGGTTGCCGGCTCCCCCGGTCCCCATGATCAGGCGCGACGCGAAACTGCGGTCGCCGATGGTCAGTTTTGCATCAGCCACCTTGCACCGCCGTCACTATCTCGAGCCGGGCGCCGTCGAAAAGTTCTGTGCTCCAACGGGATCGCGGTAACACCGCGTCGTCCATGGCCACCGCGACGCCGCGGTCCGGAAAACCCATGGAGTGCAGCAGCGCGGCGACCGTGATGTGCGCGTCGACGTCGACCTTCTGCTCGTTGACCATGACGATCATTGGCGTGCTCCCACCGGGGACAGTTCGGACACGATCTGTTCAGCCGTCCAGGGCGCCAACAGGAATCCCGATCGGCCGTGGCCGGCGGCCACCAGCGTTCGCGCATCCAGGCGATGCACCAGCGGCAGATTGTCGGGTGTCATGGGGCGCAACCCGGCGGCGCACTCGGCCAGCTCGTATTCGCCCAGGGCGGGCAGCACCGCGCACGCGTCGTCGAGCAGGTCACGCACCCCCGACACGACCGGGGCGGTGTCGCGCCCGTGCTCGTATTGGGTGGCCCCGACCACCACCCCGTCGGCGCGTGGCACCAGGTACACCTGCCGTCCGTGCACCCGGGCGCGAATGACCCGCTGCGGCAACGGCATACAGCCCTTGCGCCACCGCAGTCGCAGCACTTCGCCCTTCACCGGGCGAACCGGCAGGCCGGGCCACAACGCCGGCGCGTCGATGCCGTTGGCGATCACCACCGCGTCGGCCGCGACGCGCGACAATTCGTGCACCGGCGGCGCCCACGACACCCCGAGGCGCTCGCACTGGTCAATCAAGGCGTCCAGCACCGCCCGGTTGTCCACGGCCAGCTCGGTGGGCGCCCGAAAGCCGTGCCGGATGCCCTGCGCCAGCAGCGGCTCGACGTCGCGGGCGGTCGACTCCCAGACCACCGGGTGCCCCTGGGCGGACAACCACTCCGCGACGGTGCGCAAATCGGCGGCATCGGCGCGGTCGACGGCCACCACCAACGACTCGCGCGCCGTGACCACCTCGGCCGGCAACCCGTCCAGGAAGCCTCCCTCGCGCCACAGCCGCAGCGATTCCAGGCCGAGACGCAACAACTGTTCTTCGCCGGGCCAGCCCTCGCTGTGCGGCGCCAGCATGCCGCCGGCGACCCAGGATGCGCCTTTGTGGTCGCTGCGGTGCACCCGCACCGACCACCCGGCCTGCGCGGCGCGGCGCGCCACCGCGAGCCCGATGACGCCGCCGCCGATGACGGCCAGCGACCCCGGCGGCGGGCCCGAGGGCGTCCCGGTCATGCTTGAACCTCCCTTCGCCGGCATTATCCGGATCAGGTGTGACGGTAAGGGCCGGTCGGGTGCAATCCCGGTGGTGCCCACTCTCAGCCCCGCTCCCGGGACTCCCGTGTCTGGTAATTCTCTGCGCTCCACGCTAGCGCGCTAGCGTCTCGGTGTGCATCCACGTGGTACCCGCCTGTTGGCGGCGCGGCTGTATCTGTGCACCGACGCGCGCCGTGAGCACGGCGACCTGGCCGAGTTCGCGGACGCCGCCCTGGCCGGCGGCGTGGACATCATCCAGCTGCGCGACAAGGGGTCGGCCGGTGAGCAGCGGTTCGGCCCGCTCGAAGCGCGCGAGGAGCTGGCGGCGTGCCGGATCCTGGCCGACGCGGCCCGCCGGCACGGCGCCTTGTTCGCCGTCAACGACCGCGCCGACATCGCCCGCGCGGCCAGCGCCGACGTGCTGCACCTCGGGCAGGGCGACCTGCCGCTGGACGTCGCCCGCGACTTCGTCGGGACGGACGTCCTGCTCGGACTGTCCAGCCATGACCGCGAGCAGGCGGCTGCCGCGGCCGCCGGCCAGGCCGACTACTTCTGCGTCGGCCCCTGTTGGCCCACGCCCACCAAACCGGGACGCCAGGCGCCGGGCTTGGGATTGGTGCGGGCCGCCGCCGAGCTGGGAACCGGCAAGCCGTGGTTCGCGATCGGCGGCATCGACGAGCGGCGCCTACCCGAGGTGCTCGCGGCCGGTGCCCGGCGCATCGTGGTGGTTCGGGCGATCACCGCGGCCGCCGACCCACGGGCCGCGGCCGAACGGCTCAGTTCGGCGCTGGCAGCAGCGAGCTGATCCGACGGGTCAGCTGCGAGGGCTCCTGACCGGCCCCGCCGGCCTCGCCGGGCATACACCAGACGAAGACGCCGGCCTCTATTTCGATAGTGCGCGGCAGGTATTGGCGTCGTTCGTCGCCGTGGTCCAGCGGCAACACCGTCGGTGCGGTGCGCAGCCGCTGCCAGCTGGCCGCGAAGCCGGGATGCAGTGGCAGGTCGGCCACCTCGTCTTCGGCGACCCAACGCATCTCGGCGCTCTCCCGGTTAGGCACGGTGTGCAGCAACTCCTCGGCGTCGGCGACGACGGTGGTGTAGCTCCAGTGCGTGCCGGCCATCCCGGCGACCTCCGCCGTGACGACGGTCGCACGCACGGCCAGTCGGTCACCCGGAAGCCCGGCCTCTTCGTTCGCTTCGCGGACCGCCGTCTCCTCCGGCGTTTCGTGGCTGTCGCGGGCGCCGCCCGGCAGGCCCCAGGTCCCGCCCTGATGACTCCACACCGCGCGATGCTGCAGCAGCACCGCGGGCGTGCCATCGGCCTGCGGGGCCCGCAGCAGCAAACCCGCCGCGCCGAAGCGACCCCAGTAGTGGGCGCCGCTGTCGGAGATCACCCAGCCGTCACCGTCGCCCTGCACCGACTCAGGATATGCAGACTTGGTTGAGGCGTCGCGAATTGCGTCCGCCTCCACCCATCCACCCGAACATGCTCTTAGACTTCGCTTATAGAGGTCCGTGCAGCGAAATCCGGTGGCCGAGAGACGAGGGCTGATAAGACGTGACGGTTGAGCTGGCGCACCCGTCGACCGAGCCGCAGGGATCGCGGTCACCGGCCGAACCAGCCCATCCACGCTGGTGGTTCATCTCGACGACGCCGGGCCGCATCCTGACCATCGGCATCGTGCTGGCCGCGCTCGGCGGGATCAGCGCCTTCGCCACCTCGACCACCATCAACCACCGGCAGCAGGTGCTCACCACGGTGCTCAACCACACCGAGCCGCTGTCCTTCGCCGCCGGGCGCCTCTACACCACCCTGTCGGTGGCCGACGCGGCGGCGGCCACCGCGTTCATCGCCGAGGCGGAACCGCAGCCCGTTCGCCAGCGCTACGAGCAGGCCATCACCGACGCGGCGGTGGCGGTGACCAGGGCGTCGAGCGGGCTCACCGACGAACCGCTGGTGCAGTTGCTGGGCCGGATCAACGCCGAGCTGGCCGTCTACACCGGCCTCATCGAGATCGCCCGCACCAACAACCGGGAGGGCAATCCGGTCGGCTCCTCGTACCTGTCGGAGGCGTCGGGGCTGATGCAATCGACGATCCTGCCCGACGCGGCGCGGCTCTACAAAGCGACTTCGGAGCGGGTGGACGCCGAAACCACCGCGTCGACGCAGATCCCCGCGCCGGTCATCATGGTGGTCGGCGCCACCGTGATCTTCGGCGCGTTCTCCCACCGCTGGCTGGCGCGCCGCACGCGGCGCCGAATCAACCCGGGCCTGGTGGTCGGCGCGCTCGCTATTCTCGTCATGGTGGTTTGGGTTGGGACTGCGCTCACCATTTCTACGACGGCCAGTCGTAGCGCGAAGGACACTGCCGCCGAATCCCTCAAGACCGTCACGAACGTCGCGATCACCGCCCAGCAGGCGCGCGCCGACGAGACGCTGTCGCTGATCCGTCGCGGGGACGAAGAGAAACGCAAGCAGTCGTTTTACCAGCGCATCGACTCCATGCACCGGCAGCTCGACCAGTACATGTCGCGCAGCGACGCGGTGGACAAGCCGGACCTGGAAGGCGCCGATCAGCTGCTGCTGCGCTGGCGGCAGGCCAACGACCGGATCACCTCCTACATCTCGGTGGGTAACTACCGCGCCGCGACGCAGGTGGCCCTCGGCAGCAGCGAAGAAGACTCCACCCCGGCGTTCGACAAGCTGGATGGCGAGCTGGTCAAGGCCATGGATCAGGGCCGCATCACCCTGCGCAACGACGTCATCAACGCCCGCAGCGGGTTGTCCGGCGCCCAGGTGGGTGGCGTGGTGCTCAGCCTCGGCGCCGCGATCGCGGTGGCGCTCGGGCTGTGGCCGAGGCTGAAAGAGTACCGATAATGGCCCGGCTGCCGCTGCTTCGCCGGGTGTGCGCCGTGGCCGGCGCGGTGGTGGTACTGGCGGGTTGCGGACACACGGAATCGCTGCGGGTGGCCAGCGTGCCGACGTTGCCGCCGCCGACACCGGTCGGCATGGAGCAGTTGCCGCCACAGCCGCCGCTGCCGCCCGACGGGCCGAACCAGGGCTGCGACCTGACGGCTAGCCTGCGGCCCTTCCCCACCAAGGCGGAGGCGGATGCGGCCGTCGCCGACATCCGGGCCCGCGGTCGGCTGATCGTCGGGCTGGACATCGGCAGCAACCTGTTCAGCTTCCGCGACCCGATCACCGGCGAGATCACCGGTTTCGACGTCGACATCGCCGGCGAGATCGCGCGCGACATCTTCGGGGCGCCCTCGCACGTCGAGTACCGGATCCTGTCGTCGGACGAGCGGGTCACCGCGTTGCAGAACTCCGAGGTGGACGTCGTGGTGAAGACCATGACCATCACCTGCGACCGGCGCAAGCTGGTGAACTTCTCGACCGTCTACCTCGACGCGAACCAGCGCATCCTCGCCCCGCGCGACTCGCCGATCGTCAAGGTCTCCGACCTGTCCGGCAAGCGCGTCTGCGTGGCCAAGGGCACGACGTCGCTGCACCGGATCCAGCAGATCGATCCGCCACCGGTCGTGGTCTCGGTGGTCAACTGGGCCGATTGCCTGGTGGCGATGCAGCAGCGCGAGATCGACGCGGTCAGCACGGACGATTCGATCCTGGCCGGGCTGGTCGAAGAGGACCCCTACTTGCACATCGTCGGCCCCAACATGGCCACTCAGCCCTATGGCATCGGGGTCAATCTGAACAACACGGGACTGGTGCGGTTCGTCAACGGAACCCTGGAACGGATCCGCCGGGACGGTACGTGGAACACGTTGTACCGCAAGTGGTTGACGGTGCTGGGGCCCGCGCCGGCCCCACCCACGCCGAGGTATCTGGACTGATGGCCGAGCCGGACAAGCAAACCGAGCAGCCGGAAACCGGCGCCGAGGACGTGGCGGACGTGGCGCCGGGCACCCAGCCGGCCGACGTGCAGACCGGCGCGGCGACCGGGCGGCTGCAGGCCACCCAGGCGCTGTTCCGTCCCGATTTCGACGACGACGATGACGACTTTCCGCACATCTCGCTGGGTGCCCTCGACACCGATCCGCAGGACCGCTTGACGGTCGCGACGCGGTCGCTGCCCGCGGTCCGACAGCTCGGCGGTGGCCTGGTCGAGATCCCGCGTGGGCGCGACATCGATCCGCGCGAAGCCCTGATGACCAATCCGGTGGTGCCGGAGTCCAAGCGTTTCTGCTGGAACTGCGGGAAGCCGGTGGGCCGGTCCAGCAAGAAATCCAAAGGCACGTCGGAGGGCTGGTGTCCGTCCTGCGGTAGCCCGTATTCCTTTCTGCCACAACTGAATCCCGGCGATATCATCGCGGGCCAGTACGAGGTCAAGGGCTGCATCGCGCACGGCGGTCTGGGCTGGGTCTACCTGGCGGTCGACCACAACGTCAACGACCGGCCGGTGGTGCTCAAGGGTTTGGTGCACTCCGGCGACGCCGAGGCACAGGCGATCGCGATGGCCGAACGGCAGTTCCTGGCCGAAGTGGTCCACCCGCAGATCGTGCAGATCTTCAATTTCGTCGAGCACGTCGACCAGCACGGGAATCCGGTCGGCCTCATCGTCATGGAGTACGTCGGCGGTCAGCCGCTCAAGCACGGGAAGGGCGAGAAGCTACCCGTCGCCGAGGCCGTGGCCTACCTGCTGGAGATTTTGCCCGCGCTCAGCTATCTGCACTCCATCGGCCTGGTCTACAACGACCTGAAGCCGGAGAACATCATGCGCACCGAAGAGCAGCTCAAGCTGATCGACCTGGGTGCGGTGTCGCGGATCAACTCCTTCGGATACCTCTATGGCACACCGGGTTTCCAGGCACCCGAGATCGTGCGCACCGGCCCGACGGTCGCCACCGACATCTACACCGTGGGCCGCACACTGGCCGCGCTCACGCTCAATCTGCAGACCCGCAACGGCCGCTACGTCGACGGTCTGCCCGAGCACGACCCGGTGCTGGCCATCTACGACTCCTTCCGCCGGTTGTTGCGCCGCGCCACCGACCCCGACCCGCGGCGCCGGTTCTGCAGCACCGAGGAGATGTCGGCGCAGTTGATGGGGGTGCTGCGCGAGGTGGTCGCCCACGACAGCGGGGCGCCGCGACCCGGGCTGTCGACGATCTTTTCCCCCAGCCGCTCGACGTTCGGGGTCGACCTGCTGGTCGCCCACACCGACGTGTACCTGGACGGCCAGGTCCACTCGGAGAAGCTCACCGCTCGCGAAATCGTCACCGCACTGCAGGTTCCGCTGGTCGACCCCGCCGACGTCGCCGCTCCCGTCCTGCAGGCGACCGTGTTGTCCCAGCCGGTGCAGACCCTGGACTCGTTGCGCGCGGCCCGGCACGGGACGCTGGACGCCGACGGCGTCGAGGTGTCGGAGTCGGTGGAGCTGCCGCTGATGGAGGTCCGCGCGCTGCTGGATCTCGGCGACGTCGCCAAGGCCACCCGCAAGCTCGACGACCTCGCGGAGCGGGTCGGCTGGCAATGGCGGTTGGTGTGGTACAAGGCCGTCGCCGAGTTGCTCACCGGCGACTTCGATTCGGCCACAAAGCATTTCATCGAAGTTCTGGACACGTTCCCCGGCGAGCTGGCGCCCAAGCTTGCGTTGGCCGCCACCGCCGAACTGGCCGGCGATGTCGACGACCACAAGTTCTACGAGACCGTGTGGAAGACGAATGACGGGGTGATCTCGGCCGCGTTCGGATTAGCCAGAACGCTGTCCGCGGAAGGGGATCGGGCCGCCGCGGTTCGCACGCTGGACGAGGTGCCGGCCACCTCCCGGCACTTCACCACCGCGCGACTGACCAGCGCGGTGACGCTGCTGTCCGGCCGCACCAAGAGCGAGATCACCGAGGAGGACATCCGCGACGCGGCCCGGCGGGTGGAGGCGCTGCCGCCCACCGAACCGCGCGTGCTGCAGATCCGCGCCCTGGTGCTGGGCTGTGCGATGGACTGGCTGGAGGACAACAAGGCCAGCACCAACCACATCCTCGGCTTCCCGTTCACCGAGCACGGGCTGCGGCTGGGCGTCGAGGCCTCGCTGCGCAACCTCGCCCGCGTCGCCCCGACCCAGCGGCACCGCTACGCGCTGGTGGACATGGCGAACCGGGTGCGCCCCACCAGTACGTTCTAGGGCTGGGGGCGTCTCGGGCGTTTCGGCCCCGGGCGTTTCGGGCCGGCTTCGTTGAGTGTGAATCGTCGGCTTTCGGTGTGAACGCTGGGCGGCGACACGCCGACAACCCCCGCCGTAGGTTCACGTTCAAAGCCGTTGCTTCACTCTCGATTTCGCCAGCGCCGCCCGCACGCGGCGGACGATGCCTTCGGGCCGGTCCTCCGCGACGACCCGGACGATGATCCACCCCAGCTGCTCGAGCATCTCCGTGCGCTTGATGTCTTTGACGTATTGCCTTCGGTCGGTGCGATGTTGGTCGCCGTCATACTCCACAGCGACCATCGACTCCGGCCAGCCCAGGTCCAGGTATGCGATCGGAAAGCCGTCAACGCCCGGCACTGGGATCTGGGTCTGCGGCCGGGGCAGGCCAGCGTCGATGAGCAGTAGCCGCAGGTAACTTTCGCGCGGCGACTGTGCGCCAGGGTCGACCAGGTCGAGCGCGGTCTCTAGTCGCCGTAGTCCGGGCGCGTGTGGGTGTGACCCGGCGACACCCAGTACGTCTTCCACTTTGAAACCCGTTGCACGCGCGAGCGAATCGAGCCGAACAACCGCCGAGCGGATCGCCCCGCGCCTCCCGATATCGAAGGCGGTTCGCTCCGGTGTGGTGAGGGCCAGCCCGTCACGCAGCTGCATCTCACCGGCACACAGCGTTGCCCGACGCGTCAGTACCCCGTCCGGCGGACGATTGTTGCTGTGTATCAGCTCAACCGGCACACCGTCGGGAATCCACTTGGCGCCGTGCAGGAAAGCGGCGGCAGCCCCTGCGATAACGGCTCGGCCACCAGACCACAGCCATGCAGCGGTGATGCGCACGTCAAGAGAGAGCCTGGCGTCGTTCGAGACGTAGACATCGGGAAACACCGCGCGGTATCGCGTCCGCAGCTGGTGTCGGCTCAACGCCCCACAGCGCAGCACCTCGCTGCCGACAAACGGCTCCTCCACGCCGCGACCATCGCATGTCTGCCACGGTGCGCGAGTACATCTGTGCACAGGGCCACGAGGCCACGTCCGTGACTGACCCTCGCGGGCAGCGCCGGACGGAGAGTGAACTTACCTCCGCACGGACTCCGTCAGTAATTTCGATGGGCGCAGAGAATCCACAGATGCGCGAGAGTCGTCATCTGGAGACAAAGTTCCGGCGGGGTGCTAGCGCTGGCAGCGCTTGCGTTGCCGGCTGCGGCGCCGGCCAGCTGAAAGAGCCGTCGGGCCCGTCATGGTGGTGCTCGAGGGCCCGACCCAGGATTCCCCGCGCCCAGGCGAGTGTCTGGTTCGGGTCGCGGGCTTCACGTTGAATCGGCACGCTCGCGACAGCCAAAAACCTGGTGCCACCGGCGCCTGGGCACCGGCACGATCGGCCTTGTCGCCGACCGCGGTACCCCCACGGCTACTTATTGGCGCGGCGGGGCCAGCCCAGAAGCAAAGCCCACCGAGATGCGCTGGGCCGCCCCCAAGGAACATGAGACCACCGACCGCACACTGATGAAAAGCACCCACTCTCACGCAAATCACAACAAAACACAGCAAAATCTCAGTTGCACGCCGCACAGTTATCTCATGGCAGGCCAGTCCACCAGGTGGGTCAGCACGGCCCGCATGCTGCGCCGGGCCGGGTTCGGAGTGACCGGGCCCGAGGTCGACGCGGTCGTCGGCCGGGACTGGCCGGGCTACGTGGACGCGATGCTGGCCACCGATCCCGACGCCGACCCGGGCGCGGCGGCCACGCCGATGCCCGCCCTCGACGCACCCAGGCCGCCGGGCAAGGGCGCTACGCCGACCGCGCGCCAGCAGTACAACCAGCGGGTGACCCAACAGTTGGACGTGCTGTCGAATTGGTGGATACGCCGCATGGCCGACGTGGGGCAGCCGGTGCACGAAAAGCTGACGCTGTTGTGGCACAACCACTTTGCCACCTCGGCGCAGAAGGTGCGGGTCGCGTCGTACCTGGCCGCACAGAATCAGAAACTGCGCGCCGGGTCGCTGGGCGATTTTCGCGCCCTGGCGTACGCGATGCTGACCGACGCCGCGATGCTGCGCTGGCTGGACGCGTCGCGCAGCACCGCCAAGGCGCCCAACGAAAACCTGGCCCGCGAATTCATGGAGCTGTTCGCGTTGGGACATGGCAACGGCTACACCGAAAGCGACGTGCGCAACGGTGCGCGGGCCCTGACGGGATGGGTCATCGGCCCCGGGGGCGAAACCTCCATGACGCCCAAACGCCATGACGCGGGCGCCAAGACGCTGTTCGGGCAGAGCCGCAACTTCGATGCCGCCGGGTTCTGCGATACCGTGCTGGCGCAACCGAAATCGGCCGAATACGTCGCGGGACGCCTGTGGCGGCAATTGGCGTCCGACGACCCGCCGTCACCGCAGGTGCTCGAGCGCCTGGTCGCCGCCTACGGACCCAACCGCGACCTGCGCGCGCTGACCCGGGCGATCCTCACCGACAGCGAATTCACCAGCAGCCGCGCCGCGGTGGTCAACACCCCGGTCGAGTGGCTCGTCGGCGTCGTCAGGGCGCTGCGGGTGCCGGTCGACGACACCAAGCGCCTGAAGATGATCGACGGCACATTGCGCGCGCTGGGCCAGCGACCGTTCTATCCGCCCAGCGTCGGAGGCTGGCCCAGCGGCCAGCTGTGGCAGTCCACCGCCAGCGCAGGGACCCGCCTGCGCGCCGCGACCGAACTGGCCCGCGCGGGCGACCTCTCCGGCATCGAGGACACCGCCGCCGGCGACCGCGTCGACGCGGTCGGTTATCTGATCGGCGTCGGCTCCTGGTCGGACCGCACCGCCCACGCGTTACAGCCGCTGGTGCGGCAACCGGCGCAATTGGTGGCGGCCGCCGTCAACACTCCCGAATACCTGACGTCCTAGCGAGACAGCCATGCCCCAGATGAACCGTCGCCGATTCCTGATCGCCAGCGCTGGCGTCGGGGCGGCCGGCCTGCTGTCAGCGGTCAGCTGGCCCGACCTGATGCGTGCGGCCAGGGACCGGCCGCTGGCCGATGGCTCCGGTGTCCTGGTGATCGCCACGCTGTATGGCGGCAACGACGGCATCAACACCGTGATCCCCTACGCGGACAACGCCTATCACGACGCTCGCCCCGAACTCGCCTACGCACCGGGCGACGTGTTGCACCTCGATCAGCAGCTGGGCCTCAACCCGGCGATGAAGGGATTGGCGGGCCTGTGGAACCGGGGGCAGCTCGCCATCGTGCGCGGCGCGGGCTACCCGAAGCCCGACCACAGCCACTTTCGGTCCATGGACATCTGGCAGACGGCGTCACCGGCCGAGCCGGTGGCGACCGGCTGGATCGGCCGCTGGCTCGACGCGACCGGAGATGATCCGTTGCGAGCGGTCAACATCGGCGCCGTCCTTCCTCCGCTGGCCGTCGGCGCGAAGTGCACGGCCGCAGCCCTTTCGCCGGGCGGCGCACCGGGCAAGGCGGAGAAGTTCGACGCGGTGATGACCGCGCTGGGCGACGACGATCCCGACGACACCCCGGCGATGGCCGCGGTGTGCAAGGCCTACCGAGCCGCACGCACCGCCGACACCACGTTCGCACCGGTGAAACCCAATGCCAAGGAACCTAATTCACTGGCGGCCCAGCTGAGCACGGTGGCTCAAGCCATCAAGGCCCGCGTGCCCACCCGGGTCTACACGGTGCAGCTGGGCGGCTTCGACACCCACGCCGGCGAACGCGGCACCCAGCAGCGACTCCTGCAGACATTCGACGAGGCGGTTAGCGCGTTCGTCCAGGAGACGGCGGGCCGTGACGTGGTGCTGCTGGCGTATTCCGAATTCGGGCGCCGGGTGCACGCCAACGCCTCGCAGGGCACCGACCATGGCACGGCCGGTCCCGTTTTCATCGCGGGCTCACCCGTCAAGGGCGGTTTCTACGGCGAACAGCCGAGCCTCACCGACCTCGACAATGGAGACTTGAAGTACACCACCGATTTTCGTGACATCTACGCCGAGCTGCTGGCGCGAACGATCGGGACCGATCCCGCCCCGGCGGTGGGCACCGGACGAAGCAGCCTGGGCTTCCTATCGGCCTAGCAGGTTCACGCAGTCGCGGGCGATGGCCAGCTCTTCGTTGGTCGGGATCACCAGCACGGCGATCGGTGAATCGTCCGCGGAGATTTGGCGCGCACCCTTGCCGCCGCCGAGGTTGCGGCGCTGATCGAGGACGATGCCCAGTTCCTCCATGCCGGCGACCGCGTCGTGGCGCACCGCCGGGTCGTTCTCGCCGATTCCGGCGGTGAAGCTGATGACATCGGTGTGCCCCAGCACCGCCAGGTAGGCGCCGATGTACTTGCGCAGCCGATGTGTGAACACATGAAAGGCCAATTGCGCTGACTCGTCGCCGGATTCGATCATCTCCCGAAGCCGGCGAAAGTCGCGCTCGCCGGACAGACCCAGCACACCGGAGCGCTGGTTGAGCATGGACTCGACGTCGTCGACGCCCATCTGGGCCGTGTGGGACAGGTAGCCGATGACGCTGGGATCGATGTCGCCGCTGCGAGTGCCCATCACCAAGCCCTCCAGCGGCGTCAAGCCCATCGAGGTGTCCAGCGGCCGGGTGCCGGCGATCGCCGAGGCGGAGCAACCGTTACCAAGGTGCAGGACAATCTGTTTCAGGTCGCCGACCGATCGGTCCAGGAACGCGGCGGCCTGCTCGCTGACGTAGCGGTGCGAGGTCCCGTGAAACCCGTAGCGGCGAATTTGATACCGCCGCGCCAGGTCGCGATCGATGGCGTAGGTGGCCGCCGCCGGCGGCAGGTCGTGGAAGAACCCGGTGTCGAACACGGCGACGTGGGCGAGGTTTGGCAGCAGTTTGCGCGCGACCTCGATTCCCTTGAGCGCGGGCGGATTGTGCAGCGGGGCCAGCTCCGACAATTCGTGGAGCCTGCCGATCACCGCGTCGTCCAGCAGCGTGGGCTGATAGAAAGTGTTGCCGCCGTGCACCACTCGGTGGCCCACCGCGACGATGCCGCTCGACCGCAGGTCGATACCGTCGTCGGCCAGCGTGTCGAACGCGCGGCGCAGCGCGGCATCATGGTCGGGAACAGACGACGAATCCTCTCCGATTCGCTCCACCAGACCTGTCGCCCGGGCTTCACCCGAATCGGCGTCGACCACTTGATATTTCAGGGATGACGAGCCGGAGTTGATCACCAACACCAGGCGGGCGTCGCCATTGGCCGTCATGGCTGCCTTTGGGCCTGGATCGCGGTGATGGCCACGGTGTTCACGATGTCTTCGACCAATGCGCCCCTGGACAGATCGTTCACCGGCTTGCGCAAGCCCTGTAGCACGGGCCCGATGGCCAGCGCGCCGGCGCTACGCTGGACCGCCTTGTAGGTGTTGTTGCCGGTGTTGAGGTCGGGGAAGATCAGCACGGTGGCGCGGCCGGCCACCGGCGAGTCACGCAGTTTGGTGGCGGCGACCGATGGTTCGATCGCGGCGTCGTACTGGATGGGTCCCTCGACCGGCAGGTCGGGATTCCGTTTCCGCACCAATTCGGTTGCCGTCCTTACCTTGTCGACGTCCGCGCCGGCACCCGAGTCGCCGGTCGAGTACGACAGCATCGCGACCCGCGGCTCGATGCCGAACCGCGCGGCGGTGCGCGCCGACGAGATCGCGATGTCGGCCAGCTGCTCGGGTGTCGGATTCGGGATGATCGCGCAGTCGCCGTATGCCAGCACGCGATCGGGTAGGCACATCAGGAAGACGCTGGACACCGTAGCGACATCCGGGACCGTCTTGATGATCTCGAACGCGGGCCGCACGGTGTGGGCGGTGGTGTGCGCGGCGCCGGACACCATGCCGTCCACCATCCCGGTGTGTACCAGCATGGTGCCGAAATATGTGCCGTCGCGCATGACGTCGCGGGCCTGCTCGACGGTGACGCCCTTCGCCTTGCGTAACTGCGCGTACTGCTCGGCGAACTCGTGGCGCAGCCGGCTGTTACGCGGGTCGATCACCGTGACGTCGCCCAGGTCGACCCCGAGTTCTCCGGCGCGCTGGCGGATTCGGGCCTCGTCGCCCAGGATGGTCAGCTCGGCGACGCGGCGCTGCAGCACCCGGCCGGCGGATTGCAGGATGCGGTCGTCGTCGCCTTCGGGAAGGACGATGTGCTTGCGATCCGACCGCGCCTGCAGCGTCAGCTGGTAGATGAACATCTGCGGCGTGATGACGGTGGGGATCGGGATGGCAAGCTGCGCCAACAGATCGGCGATATCGACATGGCTGTCCATCAGCGCCAGCGCGGTGTCGATCTTGCGCTGCGAGGCCGCCGTGACCCTGCCCCGCGCCGCCGCCGCCGCGCCGGCGGTGTCGTAGGTGCCCAGTGCGGTGGCGACGATCGGCAACCGCAGCCGCAGTCCGGCGACCAGCGCGGCGATGGACGGGTGCAGCGCGAAGCCGCCGTTGAGCACGATGCACGACAGCGACGGAAAGCCTTCCGCGGCATGGGCGCTGGCGACGGCGAGCACCACATCGGAGCGGTCGCCGGGGGTGATGACCGCGATGCCGTCGCGCAGCCGCTCCAGGACGTGGTCGGCGGTCATCCCCGCGACCAGCACGCCGGTGACCTCGCGTTCGCGCAGCGACTCTTCGCCGCTGACCGGTGTTCCCCCGACCGCCTTCTCCAGCTCGGCCACCGTCGGCGCGGACAGCAGCGGCTCGTCGGGCAGCACATAGCTGCGCTGGGAGAATCTGCGCAGCGCTTCGGCCACGTCGGCCAGCTCGGCCGGTTCGCACCGGTTGGCCACCACCGCCGCGGTGTGGGCGTGCTGGGCGTCCAGCTCGGCCAGGCAGACGTCGACGACGCCGGCGATCTCCGCGGCCGTGCGCCCCTTGCCGCTGACCGTCAGCAGCAGCGGCGCACCGAGGTTGACCGCGATGCGCGCGTTGGTCGCGAGTTCCGCGGGCCGGGTCACGTCCGTGTAGTCGCTGCCGACGATCACCACCGCGTCGCACGCCTCGGCCACCGCGTGGTAGGCGTCGACGATGCGGGCGATCGCGGCGTCGCCCTCGGCGTGCAGCTGCTGATAGGTGACGCCCACGCACTGTTCGTACGACAGATCCGCGGTGGTCCGCGTCAGGAGCAGTTCCAGGATGTAGTCGCGCTCGTTTGAATCGGTGCGCGTAATGGGCCGGAACACACCGACTTTGGCGACCGTCGCGGTCAACCGGTGCAGCAGCCCCAGCGCGATCGTTGACTTGCCGGTCTCCGGCTCGGGGGCGGCGATATAGATCGCAGACACGGAACCGGTGGCCACCCCGTGCGCCTATCCGGCCAGCCGCCGCAGCCGCGGCGCCAGGTCCTTCTCGAAGAGTTCCAAGAAGCGACGCTGGTCATGGCCGGGCGCGTGGAACACCAAGTGGTTGAGGCCCCAGTCGACGTAGTCCTTCACCTTCGCGACCGCCTCGTCGGGGTCGGACGCCACGATCCAGCGCTTGGCGACCTGTTCGATCGGCAGCTCGTTGGCGGCCTTCTCCATCTCAAGCGGGTCGTGAATGCTGGTCTTCTGTTCGGCCGTCAGCGACAGCGGCGCCCAGAACCGGGTGTTCTCCAGCGCCTTGTCCGGGTCGGTGTCGTAGGAGATCTTGATCTCGATCATCCGGTCGATGTCGTCGGGGTTTTTTCCGGCCGCCTCCGCGCCCTCCTTCATGGCGGGCATCAGCTTGTCCTTGTACAGCTCCTCGCCCTTGCCGGAGGTGCAGATGAAGCCGTCGCCGGCGCGACCCGCGTATTTGGCCACCTGCGGGCCGCCCGCGGCGATGTAGATCGGGATGCCGCCCTCCGGCACGTCATAGATGGAGGCGCCCTTGGTGTGGTAGTACTCACCCTCGAAGTCGACGCGGTCGCCCAGCCACAGTTCGCGCATCAGCCGCACCGATTCGCGTAGCCGGGCATAGCGTTCCTTGAACTCCGGCCATTCGCCTTCGTATCCGGTGGCTATCTCGTTGAGCGACTCGCCGGTGCCGACGCCGAGGAAAATGCGGTCCGGGTACAAACAACCCATCGTGGCGAACGCCTGCGCGATGACGGCGGGGTTGTACCGGAAGGTCGGCGTGAGCACCGAGGTGCCCAGCTGGAGGCGCTTGGTGCGCTCGCCGACGGCAGTCATCCACGCGAGCGAGAACGGTGCGTGCCCGCCCTCGTGTCGCCACGGCTGGAAGTGGTCACTGACGGTTGCGCTGTCCATGCCGTGCCCCTCGGCGGCGACAGCGAGTTCGACGAGCTCGCGCGGTGCAAATTGTTCGGCGGACGCTTTGTATCCGAGTTTCAGTTCAGCCACCCGTTCTTTCTACTCCTGTCTCGATGGTCGCGACGGGCTGGCTTCTACACTCGCGGGCATGGGATCGGCGCCAACTCTCGTTCAAGTGACCGACACGGTGTACCTCGCGCAGGGCGAGGCCGTGAACTGGACGCTGGTCGTCGACGGCACCGGTGTGATGCTGATCGACGCCGGATATCCCGGCGACCGCGAGGGTGTGCTGTCGTCGCTGCGGGAGCTGAGTTACGGGCCCGGCGACGTGCGCGCCGTCCTGCTCACGCACGCCCACATCGACCATTTGGGCTCGGCGATCTGGCTCGCCAACGAATACGGCACCGACGTTTATTGCCACGCCCAGGAAGTGGGCCACGCCAAGCGCGAGTATCTGGAACAGGCGTCGGTTTTCGATGTGGCCCTGCGCATTTGGCGGCCGCGCTGGGCGACCTGGGGACTGCATGTGCTGCGCAGCGGAGGCCTGATCCGCGACGGCATCGCGTCCACCCGGCCGCTGACCGACGAGGTGGCCGCCGCGCTGCCCGGCCGCCCGACGGCGGTGTTCACCCCCGGGCACACCAGCGGGCACTGCTCGTACGTGGTCGACGGCGTGCTGGTCAGTGGCGACGCGCTGATCACCGGGCACCCGCTGCTGCGCCGCGGTGGGCCGCAGCTGCTGCCGGCGGTGTTCAGCCGCAGCCAGCAGGATGCGCTGCATAGCCTGGACACCCTGGCCCTGCTGGACACCGAGATCTTGTTGCCCGGGCACGGCGACGTGTGGCGCGGCCCGATCCAGGAAGCGACCGCGCGGGCCATCTCGTTGGCTCAGTAGAGGAGAAGTGTTGCTCGAACCGATTGTGAACCAACGGCTTTGAGTGGGAAAGTGCGGTGGGGGATTGTCGGCGTGTCGCCGCCCAGGGTTCACACTCAACGCCGACGATTCACCCTCGACGCTTCAGACCTTGCCCTAAGCCAGCCACTTCTCGAACGCGATCGGAATGAACGGTCCCCAGTCGGGCAGCGGGTCCGGCGGTATCCGGGTATACCCCGTCGCGTCATAGAGCGCCGCGGCCTCGGGCTGGCGATTGCCGGTGATCAGGTAGAGCCGCCGATACCCCCGTGCCAGGGCCTCGGCCTCCAGCGCCGCCAGCAGCGCGCGGGCATAACCGCGGCGCCGATGAGCACCGTCTGTCCAGATCCGCTTGAGCTCAGCGGTGTTGGCGTCGTAACGGCGAAACGCCCCGCCGGTCACCGGCACGCCGTCCAGCACACCGATCAGCAGGCCGCCGTCCGGCGGCGCCAGCTCCGCCCGTGGCACCGGCAGCCAGGTCAGGTGGGTGCTCGGCGTGCCGCCGTATCGCTGCGCGTACTCGACGGCCAGTTCGGCCAGCAGCGGTTGTGCCAGCGGGTCGTCGTGGGTTGCCGACACGAACCGCAGTGGTCTAGAGCTTGATTCCGGCATCACGACAGCTCAAACGCGGGTGGCGGTGAGGTATTCCGGGACGAACTCCGCGTCGCCGGGGGCCGTCCGCCGCCGCCTGCCCATCCCCACCGCGCCCAGCAGTTCGGTGCTGCCCAGGCCGGCCGTCTGCCAGCCGTTCGACGCCAAATACTCTGGCACATAATGGTATTCGCCGGGGTGGGTCAGGCTGGCCAGGTCGACGTCCAGGCCGCGCCGGCGCCAGCCGTCGACGAAGGCGCGCTCGGCCCCGAGCCGCAACGGATTCCAGGTGGGCATGTGATCGGCGGTGAACCGGCTGCCCGCGGCGCTCGCGGCGGTCACGGCGTCCAGCAATCGTTTCTGCTCGCCGGGCGAGAGGTAGCCGGCGAGCAACTGCTCGGCGACCCAGACCGTGGGCGCCGCGGCGTCGAACCCGACCCGCCGCAGCGCCGCCGGCCAATCGTGGTTCAGATCAATGCCGATCGCACACCGGTGGGTGGCCAATTCGGCGTCCAGCCCGCGCAGCACCTCGGCTTTGAAATCGAGCACTTGCGGCTGATCGACCTCATACACCGTGGTCCCGCGCGGCCACCACAGCCGGTAGGGCCGGGTGTCCAGGCCCGACGCCAGGATCACCACCTGCCGAATGCCCGCCCGGACCGCATCGGCCAGGAATTCGTCCACGAATCGCGTGTGCGCCGCCAGCACGTGCAGCAGCGCCGTCAACGCCGGGTCGTCGCCGTCGTCTTCGGCGAACACGCGGTCCTTGATCGCCCGGGTGAGGAAGTCGATCCCGACGGCGCACAGCAGCGGCTCGGCGAACGGGTCGTTCAGCAGCCCCTGGTCGGTGGCCACCGCCCGCGCGGCCGCACCGAAGGTTGCGGTTGCCGCCACGTCGGCCGTCTGCACCATGGTCGCCTCAGACGCCGGAGCGACGCCGCATGGTCAGCCCGGCGGCCACTCGCCAGCCCAACAGCAACAGCGCGGTGACCGTCGCCGCGACCACCACGAAGCTCGCCGCCACACCCGCGGACGTCGCCTTGCGCAGCAGCATGCCGACGACGACGGTGGACAACCACACGACTATCCCGGTCGGCGCCACCGCGGTCGGCCGCCGCCACCCGCGAGAGACCAGCCATCCGACGACCGTGCCGGTGAGAAACGGCCACGCCGTCGCGGCGATTCCGGTGACATCGAGGCCTTCGTCATGGCTGCGGCGCCCCACGGCGCAAAAGACCAGCACACCGACGACATCCACCGCGAGCCAGGCAGGCCGCTGGAGCCTAAGCATTCAGGCAGACTACCGGGGCGCCGCGCGATCCTTGACCGCCCGGCCGCGGTGAATCTAGATTCGTCAGCGATGAATGTGCATTCACACGGCGGCCTGGCGGTGGTGACCGGCGCCGGCTCCGGCATCGGCAAGGCAATAGCGCTGGGGCTCGCCGCACGCGGCGAGCGCGTGGTCGCCGCCGACCTAGACTCGGCGGCGGCGTCGGCCACCGCCGGCGAACGCCCCGAGAAGATCACCGCGCTACCGGTGGACGTGGCCGACCCGGAACAGGTTGGCGCCCTGCGGGACCGGATCCACGCCGACCTCGGCGTGCCCAACATCGTCGTCAACGCGGCCGGATGGGACCGCACCGACCAATTCCTCAACGCCACACCGGAATTCGCCCAGAAGGTGGTGGCCATCAACTACCTGGGGCCGGTGCACGTCTGCTCGGCGTTCCTGCCGGGGATGATCGAGACGGACGGCGGCGGGCGCGTGGTCAACCTGGCCAGTGACGCCGGCCGGGTAGGCAGCGCGGGCGAGAGCATCTACGCCGGCGCCAAGGGCGGCGTGATCGCCCTGACCAAGTCGCTGGCCCGCGAAATGGCCCGCCACCACATCACGGTCAACTGCGTGTGCCCCGGCCCGACCGACACCCCGCTGTTTCATGCGCAACCCGAGAAACTGCGGGAAGCACTGATCAAGGCCATCCCGTTTCGCCGGCTGGCCCGGCCCGAGGAGGTCGCCGCGCCCGTGCTGTTCTTCGCGTCCGAGGCCGCCTCGTTCATCACCGGACAGGTGATCAGTGTCAGCGGCGGCCTGACGATGGCAGGCTGATGACATGAGCACTCACACGCCACCGGCCTTCGACCGCGACGACCCGCTGGGCCTGGACGCCTCGCTATCCAGCGACGAGCTTGCGGTCCGCGACACCGTGCGGGGGTTCTGCGCCGAGCACGTCCTGCCGCACGTCGCGGAGTGGTTCGAGATCGGGGACCTTCCGGTCCGCGAGCTGGCCAAGGGGTTCGGGCAACTCGGCCTGCTGGGCATGCACCTGGACGGGTACGGCTGCGCGGGGGCGTCGTCGGTGCACTACGGCCTGGCCTGTACCGAGCTCGAGGCCGCCGATTCCGGCATCCGATCGATGGTCTCGGTGCAGGGCTCGCTGGCGATGTTCGCGATCTGGAACTTCGGGTCCGAGGAGCAGAAGCAGGAATGGCTGCCCGGCATGGCCACCGGCGAGCTGCTCGGCTGCTTCGGCCTGACCGAACCCGACGTCGGCTCCGATCCCGCCGCGATGAAAACCCGGGCGCGCCAAGACGGTTCGGATTGGGTGCTGAACGGACGCAAGCTGTGGATCACCAACGGCTCGGTCGCCGACGTCGCCGTCGTCTGGGCCGCCACCGACGACGGGATCCGCGGTTTCGTCGTGCCCACCAAGACGCCCGGATTCAGCGCCAACACGATTCACCACAAGCTGTCGCTGCGGGCCTCGATCACCAGCGAGTTGGTGCTCGACGACGTGCGGGTGCCGGCCGGGGCGATGCTGCCCGAGGCCAAGGGGCTGCGCGGGCCGCTGTCGTGCCTGTCCGAGGCCCGCTACGGAATCATCTGGGGCTCGATGGGTGCGGCGCGCTCGGCGTGGCAGGCCGCGCTCGATTACGCCATGCAACGCACCCAATTCGGCCGGCCCATCGCCGGTTTCCAGCTGACCCAGGCCAAGCTCGTCGACATGGCGGTAGAGCTGCACAAGGGCCAGCTGCTGTCGCTGCACCTCGGGCGGCTCAAGGACAGCGGCGGGCTGCGGCCCGAGCAGGTGAGCTTCGGCAAGCTCAACAACACCCGCGAGGCGATCGAGATCTGCCGCACCGCGCGAACCATATTGGGCGGCAACGGAATATCGTTGGAGTATCCCGTGATCCGGCACATGGTCAACCTGGAATCGGTGCTGACCTACGAGGGCACGCCCGAGATGCATCAGCTGGTCCTCGGCCAGGCGTTCACCGGCAGCGACGCCTTCCGCTGACTCCGAGCACCGATGACCGCCCGCCTGGAGTACACCACCGAGCATCACCAGTTCCGGGAACTGGTCAGCGATTTCGTGCGGCAGACGGTGGTGCCCAATCACGAGAAGTGGGAGCGGGACGGCCAGTGGGATCGCTCGCTGTTCATCGAGGCGGGCAGACTCGGGCTGCTGGGCTTCTCGGTGCCCGAGCGTCTCGGCGGCCCGGGCGTGCGCGACTTCCGCTACAACGCGATCGTGATCGACGAATTGCAGCGCGCGGGTGCGGCGGCCGAGGCCATCGCCTTCACTCTGCAAAACGACGTGGTGCTGCCCTATCTCACCGACCTGACCACGCCCGAACAGCAACAGCGCTGGCTGCCCGGCGTGGTCACCGGCGAGACGGTGCTCGCCATCGCGATGACCGAGCCCGGCACCGGTAGCGATCTGGCCGGAATCCGCACGACGGCGGTGCGAGACGGTGACGACTACGTCGTCAACGGCGCCAAGACGTTCATCTCCAACGGGCAGATCGGCGACCTGTTCGTCATCGCGGTGCGCACCTCGCCGGACCGCCATCAGGGGCTCTCGCTCCTGGTCGTCGACCCGGCCACACCCGGCTTCGCCCGCGGCCGCAACCTGGAGAAGATCGGCCTGCACGCCCAGGACACCAGCGAGCTCACCTTCACCGATATGCGGGTGCCGAGGGCCAATCTGCTCGAAGGCGAAGGCAGGGGTTTCTACCAGCTGATGAAGAACCTGCCCCAGGAGCGGCTCGCGCTCGGGGTGGGGGCGGTGGCCGCCGCCGAAGGCATTCTGGCCGAGACCCTGGACTATGTGCGCGACCGCACGGCGTTCGGCTCACCGATCGCCAGCTTCCAGAACAGCCAATTCGTGCTCGCCGAGCTCGCGACCGAAATCGACATCGCCCGAACCTATCTCGACGACTGCCTGGCCCAGCACCTGGCGGGTGAGCTGACCGCCGCGCGCGCAGCCCGGCTGAAGTGGTGGACCACCGACCTGCAGGTGCGCACCGCCGACCGCTGCCTGCAGTTGCACGGCGGGTACGGCTACATGCGCGAATACGGCGTGGCGCGCGCCTTCGTCGACGCCCGCATTCAAACAATCTACGGCGGCACCAACGAGATCATGAAGACGATTATCGCCAAGGACCTGGGCATCTGAGGTTGTCATGGTCACCGATTACAGCGATCTTCCCGCCGACGAGGCCGTGCGCGCGGCCCGGGCGAGTTCGCGGCGCCGCCAGGTGCTGGACGCCGCCGTGAAGGTCATGGGCCGCAACGGGTTTCACCAGATGTCCATGCAGGATCTGGCCGCCGAGGCCAAGGTCAGCGTCGGCCTGATCTACAAGTACTTCGGCGGCAAGGAGGACCTGCTGCTCGCGACGATCGTGCGGATCCTGGACGTGTTCCGCGATCAGCTGGCACCGGTCATCGCGGCCGCCGGCGACGACGTCGTCGACCAGTTGACCGCGGGCGTGCGCCGCTACGTGCAGATCGTGGACGAGAACCTCGACGGCGTGGTGCTGACCTACCGGGAGAGCCGCACCCTCGGGGCGCCCGGCCGCGCCCAGATCAAGGACCTCGAAATCGCCAGCGCCGCACCCCTGCGCGCGGTGATCGAGGACGGCATCGCCCGGGGGGTCTTTCGTGCCGTCGACGTCGACCTCATCGTGTTCGACATCATGCTGCTCGCCCACGGCTGGGCGCTCAAACACTGGCACTTCGGGACGATTTACGGCATCGATCAATACATCGCGTTGCAGACCCGCCACGTGCTGACCGGATTGATCGCCGACGACCGCCGCGCCGACTACGCCCACGTGCTGAAATAAGGGTCATGAGACGCACCGCCCGCCCGATTCGCGGCGCGATCGCGCTGCTGGCCCTGGGCGCCGCCGCCGGAATGCCCACGGCGGGCGCCGATGCGACGCTGCCCGCGATGACGTCCAGCGGCGCCGGCCCGATCATCGGCGGCGGCATCAACGCCGGGATCGCGCAGCAGCTGTTCAGCTTCGGCAAGCCCGACGTGCAGGAGGTCGACGGCTCGGACGCCGCGCAATTCGTCACGACCGCCGCCGCGAGCACGAATTCGCAACTGGCCGCGCCCTTTTCGCTGATGCGCCGGGCGCTGGCGTGCCAGACCAACAACGCCGGATTCGGGGCGCGGGCCTTCCGGCGCAGCGACGGGCAATGGGGAGGCGCGATGGTGGTCGCCGCCAAAAGCGCCACGCCGAATCCCGACGGCCTGGTCGCCTGCGCCAAGACCAATTGGCGCAGAGCCACGGCCGGCACGCCGAGTTCGCTGTGCAACTCCGGGTGGAGCACCCCGAACACCTTCGAGAGCCGCCGCGGCGAGACCTATTACGTCATGCTCGCCGGAACCGCCGACGACTTCTGCAGCGCGGTCAACGCGAAATTCAGGGACAACTCCAACGGCTGGCCTTTCTAGGGCAGCGGAGTCATAGGCTGGGTATGCGCCGCAGGGGGCTTGCGGAAAGACAGAAGGGGTGAGCATGTCGCGTCATCACGTCGTCATCATCGGAAGCGGATTCGGCGGGCTGAACGCCGCCAGGGCGCTCAGGAGGGCCGACGTCGACGTCACCCTCATCTCGAAGACGACGACCCACCTGTTCCAGCCGTTGCTGTACCAGGTGGCCACCGGCATCCTGTCCGAGGGCGACATCGCCCCGACCACCCGGCTGATCCTGCGGCGGCAGAAGAACGTCCGCGTGCTGTGGGGCGAGGTCAACGAGATCGACCTGACGGCGAAGACGGTCACGTCACACCTGATGGGAATGCATACCGTGACGCCCTTCGACAGCCTCATCGTCGCCGCGGGCGCGCAGCAGTCGTACTTCGGGAATGACCAGTACGCGGCCTTCGCCCCCGGCATGAAAAGCGTCGACGACGCCCTCGAACTGCGGGCGCGCATCCTCGGTGCGTTCGAGGCCGCCGAGGTCGCCACCGACCCGGACGAACGGCAACGGCGCCTGACGTTCGTGGTGGTCGGCGCCGGGCCGACCGGGGTCGAGCTGTCCGGCGAGATCGTCCAGCTCGCCGAGCGCACCCTGGCCGGGGCGTTCCGGACGATCACCCCCAGCGAATGTCGCGTCATCCTGCTCGACGCGGCGCCCGCGGTGCTGCCGCCGATGGGTTCCAAGCTGGGTCTCAAGGCGCAACGCCGGCTGCAGAAGATGGACGTCGAGATCCAGCTCAACGCGATGGTGACCGCGGTGGACTACATGGGCATCACCGTCAAGGAGAAGGACGGCGGCGAGCGGCGCATCGAATGTGCGTGCAAGGTGTGGGCCGCGGGCGTGCAGGCCAGCTCGCTGGGCGCGATGCTCGCCGAGCAGTCCGACGGAACCGAGACCGACCGCGCCGGCCGGGTGATCGTCGAGCCCGACCTGTCCATCAAGGGGCATCCGTACGTGTTCGTCGTCGGCGACCTGATGTCGGTGCCCGACGTGCCCGGCATGGCGCAGGGCGCGATCCAGGGGGCGCACTACGTCGCCAAGCTCATCAAGCAGGCGGTGAAGGGCCAGGACGATCCCGCCAACCGCAAGCCGTTCAAGTACCTGAACAAGGGCAGCATGGCGCTGGTTTCCCGGTACAGCGCCGTCGCGCAGGTCGGCAAGCTGGAGTTCGGCGGCTTCATCGCCTGGCTCGCCTGGCTGCTGCTGCACCTGTACTACTTGGTCGGCCACCGCAACCGCATCGCCGCCATGTTCTCCTGGGGAATCTCGTTCCTGGGCCGCACCCGCGGCCAGATGGCGATCACCAGCCAGATGATGTACGCCCGGCCGGTGGTGGACTGGGTGGAGCAGCAGGCGCAAGAGGGAACCCTGGCGGCGGCCGACCGCCTCGACGCGGCCGAGAAACAGGCCGGTTAGCTCAGCGCCCGGTCGATGTCCGCGATCAGATCGTCGGTGCCCTCCAGGCCGACCGAGATCCGCACCACGCCGTCACCGAGCCCGATCGCCGCGCGACCCTCCGGGCCCATCGCCCGGTGCGTGGTGGTCGCGGGATGCGTGACAAGGGATTTGGCGTCGCCGAGGTTGTTCGAGATGTCGATCAGCGCAAGCTTGTCCAGCACCTCGAAGGCCCGTTGCTTGGCCTTGTCGGCGGGGCAGTCGAGTGCGAACGTGATCACCGTTCCCCCGCCGGACATCTGGCGCTTGGCCAAGTCGTATTGCGGGTGCGAGGACAGATACGGGTAGCGGACCCAGCTCACCGCCGGATGGTCCTCCAGGAATTCCGCGATCCGGAAGGCCGAGTTGTTGCTGTGTTCGACCCGCAGCGCCATGGTCTCGAGCCCTTTCACCAGCACCCAGGCGTTGAAGGCGCTCATCGCGGGGCCGGTGTGCCGCATCAGTTTCTGCACCGGGCCGTCGATGTACTCCTTGTCGCCCAGGATGGCCCCGCCGAGCACCCGGCCCTGACCGTCGATGTGCTTGGTGGCGGAGTACACCACCACGTCAACGCCGAGCGGAATGCCCTGCTGCAGAAGCGGTGTCGCAAACACGTTGTCCAACACCACTTTTGCGCCCGCAGCGTGCGCAAGCTCGCTCACCGCTGTGATGTCCACCAGCGACTGCATGGGGTTCGACGGCGTCTCGAAGAACACCGCGGTGGTGGGCACGGACAACGCCTGCTCCCACTGCGCCAGGTCGTCGCCGTCGACGAAGACGGTTTCGACGCCCCACCGCGGCAGGATCTCGTTGCACACCACGAAGCACGAGCCGAACAGGCTGCGCGAGGCGACCAGTCGATCCCCCGCGCCCAGCAGCGCGCCCAACGAGGTGAACACCGCCGCCATGCCGCTCGCGGTGGCGAAGGCCGCCGGGGCCCCTTCGAGCAGGCGCAACCGCTCCTCGAACATCGACACGGTCGGGTTGCCGTAGCGCGAGTAGACGAAGCGGTCCACCTCGCCGGTGAACGACCCCTCGGCGACCGTCGCCGACTCGTAGACGTAGCCCGACGTCAGAAACATCGCCTCGGCGGTCTCGTCGAAATTCGAACGCAACAGCCCGCCGCGCACGCCGATGGTCGCCTGGCTGACGCCGTCGGGCAGCGTCGCGGGCACGCGAACGGAATCGTTGTCGGCCGGGGTCATCGCCGGCTCAGCCCTGTTTCCACGGCAATCCGATGGCCCGCCAACCCGTTTCGCCGCGGTGGCCATTGACGTCGAGTTGACCCTCGAAGCCGTCCAGGATGTTGTACGCCGGCGTGATGCCCAACTCGGTCGCGACCTCGGCGGCGCCGATGGAGCGGTTTCCGGAGCGACACAAGAACAGCACCGGACGCTGCGCACCGGTTTCGGCCGGCGCCACCTGCTCGCGCAGTTGGTCGGCGAAATTCGGGTTGCGCTGTCCGTCGGAGGAATTCCACTCCAGGAACAACACCTCGCGGCCGAGGCTGGACAGATCGGGCACACCGACGAAGCGCCATTCGGCGTCGGTGCGCACGTCGACCAGCACGGCGTCGGGGTTGTCGCTGAGCAACTTCCAGGCCTCCAGGGGCGAGATGTCCCCGGCGTAGGAGTGTGCGTGCTCTGTGCTCATGCTCGTTTCCCTCATCGTCCGTCGTCAGCCACCCTATCCGCGCCCGGGCGGTCAAGCCCCGGCCGGAGCGCCCCCCGGCCCGGCAGCGGTATCTGACCTGCGATGGTATCGAGGCCGTCGCCGCGCCCGGCTGGGGGCGGTCGATTCGCCCGAACGGCCGCGCGGGCTCAGCCCTGTGGATCTGGACCGGCGAGCCGAGCAGCGACCTGGCCGGCCCGCTCGCGGGCGGCCGTCACTTCCGGGGCCGTGGCCAGGGCGCGGTAGCCGCGCCCGACCACCCGCAGGTCACTTTCGGGCACGCTCAGGGCGCCGGTCAGCGCGGGACCGTGGGCGACGGCGTCGATCGCGCGGGCGGCGGCCGGGGAAACCATCATGGTGTCCACCGGCAAGCCCAAGATCGTGCGGGCCTGCAGTTCGAACGCGGACAGCCGCTGGCTGCGCAGCGTCACCCAGACGGTGTCGGTGGGGCGGGAGGTGACGTCGGCGAAGTACACCTCGTCGCCGTTGATCATCAGTTCGACGGCGAAGACGCCGCGTCCACCCAGCGCCTTCACCATTCGCGCGGCGATCGACTTCGCGGCGTCCGTCGCCGCCGCACTCATTTTCTGGGGTTGCCAGGATTCCAGCACGCGCCCGCCGGAGTCGCGATGACCGATGGGCGAACAGAATTCGATCACCGGACCCGCCGGCCCGTCGCTGCGCACGGCCAGCAGCGTCACGTAGAACTCGACCTCGACCACCGTCTCGGCCAGCACCCGCGGCTGTCCGGGGCCCGCGTGACCAGCTACCGCGCGTTGCCACGCCGGTCCGAGGTCTTCGCGGCGCGCGGCGACCGACTGCCCCGGCCCGGTCGGCCCGGACACCGGTTTCACCAACAACGGATAGCCGGCGTGCGCGCCCACCGCCTCGAGCTCGCCCAGCGACCCGACGAACCAGAACGGCGCGGTGGGCAGCCCCAACTCGTCGGCCGCCAGCCGGCGCAGGCCCTCACGGTCGGCGCTGAGCCGCACGGCGCGGGCGCTGGGGACCAGCTCGGTGTGGTTCCCGCCGGAACCGGAGGCCTCGAGGCTCTCAAGGGCCTCAATGGCTGGGCCGGCGACGGTGTCCGTCGCGGTCACCACGAAGTCGGGTCGCAGCCGCTGCAGCGCAGCGGACAACTCGGCGGCGTCGGTCAGCGGGAGCACCAGGGCCTGGTCGGCCACGCCGTGCGCGGGCGCGTGCGGATCCTGGTCGACGGCGACCACCCGCGCTCCGAGGCGGCCCAGGTCGATCGCCAGCTCCCGGCTGGTCTCGCCGGAACCCAGCAGCACCACCGTCGGCCTGTCGTCGGCCGGGGCGGGCCCGGCTTCACCGGGCGCGGGAGCCGGCTGGGGTACGGCGAGTACCGTCGTTTCGTCGTCCCGTCCGTCGCTCACGCCGTCAGTCACGGCTCAAGGATAGGTCGGTTCCCGCGATGCACCGCCGAGCTAGGGCTGGCCTGGGAGTAGCTGCACCATGAGGCCATTGGCCTCGGCCAGCAGCGCGCCGGCGTCGTCGAGGAGTTCCGCGGACACGAACGCCTTGCGCCCCTCGGTGCTGGTAACCCGTCCGCGCACCACCAACGGCACGTCGATCGGGGTGATTTTGCGGTAGTCGACGTGCAGGAATGCCGTCCGGCTGATCGGGCGGTTCGAGGCGTGCGAGACCATCCCGAACATGTGATCGAACAACAGCGGCAGCACGCCGCCGTGCACCGCGTGGTTGCCCCCGACGTGAAACCGGGTGAAATGGCCGCGCATTTCGCAGCCGTCGGGCTCGTATCGCGTCAACGTCCACGGCGGCAACAGCAGGCTGCCCATGCCGGGCAAGCCCGGCGTCCGCCCGGCCGGGGCCTGACCCTCGACGGCGGCCTGGAACGGGCCGAGCAGGTCGGTCAGGGCCGTGACGCGATCGGCGGCGTCGTCCCAAAGCTCGTCGCCGGGGTCGGCCGACACGGCGAGGTCCTGCAGTCGCCGCATGGCCGCCACGAATCGCCCGAATCCCGGGCCGGGGTCGGCCACCCCGTATTCCGGGAAGCCGCCGTGATGGGTGTATTCGGGGTCGAGGTCCTTGGGATCGGCAGCGGCATCCGTCACGGACGGGCCGCCAGGACGTCGCGGCGCACGATGGTCTGTTCGCGTCCGGGTCCCACACCGATGCACGAAATGTGCGCTCCGGCAAGCTCTTCCAGCCGCAGCACGTAGTCGCGCGCCTTGGCGGGCAGGTCGTCGAATTCCCTTGCCTGCGAGATGTCCTCCCACCAGCCGGGCAGTTCCTCGTAGACGGGTTCGGCGCGCGACAGGTCGCTCTGCGTCATCGGCATCTCGTGGATGCGCTGACCGTCGATCCGGTAGCCGACGCACACCGGGACCGTTTCCAGACTGGACAGCACGTCGAGCTTGGTCAGGAAGAAGTCGGTGATGCCGTTGACCCGGGTGGCGTAGCGGGCGATGACGGCGTCGAACCAGCCGCAGCGCCGGCGCCGTCCGGTGGTGACGCCGAATTCGCCGCCCGTCTTCGACAGGTATTCGCCGTTCTCGTCGAACAGCTCGGTGGGGAACGGCCCCGAGCCCACGCGGGTGGTGTAGGCCTTGAGGATCCCGAGCACGGCGGTGATCCGGGTGGGACCGATTCCGGAACCCACGGCGGCGCCGCCGGCCGTCGGATTCGACGACGTCACATACGGATACGTGCCGTGGTCGACGTCGAGCAGCGTGCCCTGCGAGCCCTCCAGCAGCACGGTCTCCCCGGCCTCCAGCGCGGTGTTGAGCAGCAGCCGGGTGTCGGCGATGCGGTGTTTGAAGCCCTCGGCCTCCTCGAGCAGGGCCTCGACCACCTGGTGCGGATCCAGCGCCTTGCGGTTGTAGATCTTGACCAGGATCTGGTTCTTCAGTTCCAGCGCGGCCTCGACCTTGTGCGTCAACACTTCCCGATCAAGCACGTCGGCGACCCGGATGCCGATGCGCGCGATCTTGTCCTGGTAGCAGGGACCGATGCCGCGGCCGGTGGTGCCGATCTTCTTGTTTCCCATGTAGCGCTCGGTGACCTTGTCGATGGCCACGTGGTAGGGCAACAGCAGGTGCGCGTCGGCGGAGATGAGCAGCTTGGAGGTGTCGACGCCGCGGTCCTCGAGGCCCTTCAGCTCGTCCAGCAGCACGCCGGGGTCGACCACCACGCCGTTGCCGATGACGTTGGTGACACCGGGGGTCAGCACTCCCGACGGGATCAGGTGCAGCGCGAAGTTCTCGCCGGTGGGCAAGACGACGGTGTGCCCGGCGTTGTTGCCGCCCTGGTAGCGCACCACCCACTGAACGCGCCCACCGAGCAAATCGGTGGCCTTACCTTTGCCCTCGTCGCCCCACTGGGCGCCGATGAGGACGATTGCCGGCATGACACGCTCCCACCTGATCTCGCCTGCGTATTGTGGTCCAGCCGGTGACCCACCCTAGCCTGGTGACCGCGCGGGCCACCGGTGGCCGGCTGTGGAGCCGGGCAAATCAGCTTAAGCCAGGAGGTGGCGAGAAAGGCATGACCGAGCCGGTCGAGGCGGGCGCCGACATCGCGGACATGGCCGTGGTGGTGTTCGGCGACCGCCGGGTGCCACGGCCGCTCGCCGGCCTGGCCCTCGTCCGCGCCGACGGCACCGGCGACCCGGAAGCCATCGATGCCGCCATCGGGGCGTTCCGGCGGCTGGTCGTGCTGGGCGGCGACGCCGAGCTGGCCGCCGTGCTGACCCGGCTGCTGCGGGCCGAGCGGTTGGACGTCGAGGTGGCCTACGTGCCGCGCCGCCGTACCCGGGCGACCCGGATCTACCGCCTGCCGGCCGGATTCCGGGCCGCGCGGCGGGCCCGGCGCGGCTCGGCCCGGCGGGTGACGCTGATCCGCGACGAGACCGGGTCGGTGGTGGTCGGGCGGGCCTGCTGGCTGCCGCCGGATGGCGCGCGCTGGATCCACGGCGAGGCGGTGGTCGACGACACCACGCTGTTCGACGGCGACGTCGGCGGCGTGTGGATCGAGCCGATGCCGGCCGCGCCGGGCCTGCGCGCGGCGGTCGCGGGCCGCGGCCCAGGCCGACTCTGGCGTCGATGGGTCACCGGCCGGGCCGCCCAGCTGGGGAGCACCGGTGTCGCCGTGCTGCGCGACGGCGTTCCCGCGGCGCGTGCCGCCCGCCGCTCGGCGTTCTACCGCAACGTCGAAGGCTGGCTGTTGGTCGGCTAGTTTCGATCGGTGAGCATCCCTGCCTCCCAACACGAATCGGTACGGCCCAGCCCGATCTTCCTGGGCCTGATCGGGCTGACTGGCGTCGGCGCCGCACTCGCCTGGTCGGCCGGGATCAGCACCCGGCCGCTCGCCTATGCCGGCGTGTTCATCTTCGTCATCGCCGGCTGGCTGGTGTCGCTGTGTCTGCATGAATTCGGGCACGCGGTGACCGCCTGGCGGTTCGGCGATCACGACGCCGCGGTGCGCGGCTATTTGACGCTGGACCCGCGCCGCTACAGCCATCCCGCGCTGTCGCTGTTGCTGCCCATGGTGGTCATCCTGCTGGGCGGGATCGGCCTGCCCGGCGCGGCGGTCTATGTGCGGACCTGGTTCATGACCCCTGCACGGCGCACCATGGTCAGCCTGGCGGGCCCGGCGGCCAACCTGGTGCTGGCGGTGCTGCTGCTGGTGACGACGCGGTTGTTCTTCGACCCCACGCACGTGGTGCTGTGGTCGGGGGTGGCGTTCCTGGCGTTTCTTCAGCTCACCGCCGTGTTGCTGAACCTGCTGCCCATCCCCGGCCTGGACGGATACGACGCGCTGGAACCGCATCTGAGTCCCCAGACCCAGCGGGCGCTGGCGCCGGCCAAGCAGTGGGGCTTCGTCATCCTGCTGTTCCTGCTGCTGGCGCCGGTGCTCAACCAATGGTTCTTCGGGCTCGTGTTGTCCTTGTTCGACCTGTCCGGCGTGCCGGATGTGCTGGTGGGCTGGGGCAACGCGCTGACCCGCTTCTGGAGCCGCTGGTTCTGACCCTTGCCATATATGCGTTTCTGCGCATATATTTCGGCCCATGGGCGCAGGCCACAACCACACCCCCGCCGGCGCGGACGATGCTCGGCTGATCCCGCGCATGATCACGGCCGCGGCAATCCTGGCGGCGTTCTTCGTGGTGGAGCTGGTCACCTCGCTGCTGATCAACTCGATCGCGCTGCTGGCCGACGCCGGCCACATGCTGACCGACGTCGTGGCCGTCTTCATGGGACTGGCCGCCGTGAGCCTGGCGCGCCGCGGCAGCTCGTCGCCCGCCCGCACCTACGGCTGGCATCGCGCCGAGGTGTTCACGGCCGTCGCCAACGCCGGCCTGCTGATCGGCGTGGCGCTGTTCATCCTGTACGAGGCCATCCGGCGGCTGCGCGAAGCGCCCGCCGTCCCCGGTGTGCCGATGATCGTCGTCGCGCTGGCCGGGCTCGCCGCCAACTTCGTGGTCGCGCTGCTGTTGCGTTCCCATTCGTCGGGCAGCCTGGCGGTCAAGGGCGCCTACCTGGAGGTCGTCGCCGACACCGTGGGCAGCCTGGGCGTCCTGATCGCCGGGGTGGTCACCGTGACCACGCACTGGCCCTACGCCGATGTGGTGGTGGCGGTGCTGGTGGCGCTCTGGGTGTTGCCCCGGGCCGTCGCGCTGGCCCGCGACGCGCTGCGGATCCTGTCCGAATCGTCGCCGGCCCATATCGACGTCGAGGAACTGCGCGCCGCGCTCGGCGCCGTCGACGGGGTGAGCGACGTGCACGACCTGCACGTGTGGACGCTTTCGCCCGGCAAGGACATGTGCACCGCACACTTGATCAGCGCCGGCGACTCCGCGCGGGTGCTGCATGACGCGCGCGCGGTGTTATCGGCTCGCGGACTGGAGCACGCCACCGTCCAGATCGACTGCCCGGACGACAACGATTGTTCGGACAGCTTTTAAGGCGTTAGAGCCCCAGCGCCTTACGCGCTTCGGGGTCGCAATCGTCGAGCAGGTCCAGGCAGCGCGAGTACTCGTCGGTTTCACCGATGGTGTCGGCGGCGCGCGCCAGGGCCGCCACGCACCGCAGGAACCCGCGGTTGGGTTCGTGCGAATAAGGCACCGGGCCGAAGCCCTTCCAGCCGTTTCGCCGCAACTGGTCCAGGCCGCGGTGGTAGCCGGTGCGGGCATAGGCGTACGCGGTGATGGCCCGCTCGTCGGCCAGCGCCTCCTCGGCCAGCATCGCCCAGGCCACCGACGCCGTCGGATGCGCGGCGGCCACGATGCCGGCCTCCTCCCCAGCGAGCAGTTCCCCCTCGGCATCGGTATCCCCGGGCAGCAGGATCGGGTCGGGTCCTAGCAGGTCTCCCATCGGCGACATGGCTCTATTCTGCAGCTCGCCCCTTTTGCCCGCGTGACGCACCTCGGCCAACGCCGGAAGCGGGGTACCCGGTCGCTAAGCTCTGCAACTACCCGACGAAGCGGGAGGACAGTAGTACTCATGCCCAAACGATCCGATCCCGACCGCGGCGGCGCACCGAAACGGCCCGGGTTCGACCCACGCGAGTCTCGCAGCGAACCGGGCGACGAGTGGGGGGCCGAGTCCGGCTTCGAAACCGGAGACGACGCCACCGAGGGCGTTCCCCTGGTCCCCAGCGATCCCGAGACCGAAACCGAGGTCATCAACAGGCCCGAGCCGCAGAGCGGCCCCGAAGAAACACCGGACGGGCCGCAGCGCGAACGTCGCTTCACCGCGCCGGGCTTCGACGCCAAAGAGACCACCGTCATCGCCACCACGCCGGAGCCCGCCACCGAGGTCTTCGGGGCCCCGCCCGGACAGGACGGCACCGCGCAGTTCGGCGTGCCGCCCAAAGCCGCTGTCCCGCAATCGATCCCACCCCGGCTCGGCGGGAAGCTGCGCACGTCGCGGCAATTCAACTGGGGCTGGATACTGGCGCTGGTCGTGATCGTCTTGGCGTTGGCGGCCATCGCGATCCTGGGCACGGTGCTGCTCACCCGGGGCAAACACTCGAATGCCTCGCGGGAAGACCAGGTTCGGCAAACCATTCAGAACTTCGACGTCGCGATCCAGCGGGGTGATCTGACCACGCTGCGCACCATCACGTGCGGCACCACCCGCGACGGCTACGCCGATTACGACGAACACGCGTGGGACGAAACCTATCGCCGGGTGTCGGCGGCCAAGCAGTATCCGGTGATCGCCAGCATCGACCAGGTGGTGGTCAACGGCCAGCACGCCGAGGCCAACGTCACCACGTTCATGGCCTACGACCCGCAGCTACGCTCGACCCGCAGCATGGATCTGCAATATCGCGACGACCAGTGGAAGGTCTGCCAGTCCGCCAGCTAGGTGCTGCCAGGTCGCTCCGCCGAGCGTGAAACTGGCTTCACAGTGGGCGCCGAGCGTGAAGCTGACTTCACGCTCAAGCGATTGATCAGCTGACAGACCTTCCGGCGCAGTGCAGGTCGGTGCAGGCCTGGACCACTCGCTCGGACATCGACGCCTCGGCCTTCTTCAGGTAGCTGCGCGGGTCATAGACCTTCTTGACGCCGACCTCGCCATCCACCTTGAGCACGCCGTCGAAATTGGCGAACATGTGGCCGGCGATGGGCCGGGTGAACGCGTACTGGGTGTCGGTGTCGACGTTCATCTTCACCACCCCGTAGCGCAGCGACTCCTCGATCTCCGACGCCAGCGAACCGGAACCGCCGTGGAAGACGAAGTCGAACGGCTTGGCGTCCCCGGGCAGCCCCAGCTTGGCGGCCGCCACCTTCTGCCCCTGCGCCAGGATGTCGGGGCGCAACTTGACGTTGCCGGGCTTGTAGACACCGTGCACGTTGCCGAAGGTGGCGGCGAGCAGGTACTTGCCGTGCTCGCCGTGGCCCAGCGCATCGATGGTCCTCTCGAAGTCGTCCGGCGAGGTGTAGAGCTTGTCGTTGATCTCGTGGGCGACGCCGTCCTCCTCGCCACCCACCACGCCGATCTCGATCTCCAGGATGATCTTGGCCGCCGCCGCGTCCTTGAGCAGTTCCCGAGCGATGTGAAGATTCTCGTCGATCGGCACGGCCGAACCGTCCCACATGTGCGACCCGAACAGCGGATCTTGGCCCCCGGCCACCCGTTCGGCCGAAATCGCCAGCAGCGGGCGGACATACGTGTCCAGCTTGTCCTTGGGGCAATGGTCGGTGTGCAGCGCAACGTTGATCGGGTACCTGGCCGCGATGGAACGGGTGAACTCGGCCAACGCCACCGCACCGGCCACCATGTCCTTGACGCCCAGCCCGGACGCGAATTCCGCGCCGCCGGTGGAGAACTGGATGATCCCGTCGCTGCCCGCGTCGGCGAACCCCTTGATGGCCGCATTGACGGTCTCCGACGACGTGCAGTTGATCGCCGGGAAGGCGTACGAATGCTCCTTGGCGCGTCGCAGCATCTCGGCGTAAACCTCGGGCGTGGCGATGGGCATGGCAACCCCCTTCTGCGGCCGGGTCCCCTCAGTATCGTCCAGGTGGCTCGGCGGCTCACCCGGGGCCGGTATGTTGAGGGATCATGAGCACCGCCGTGACGGCCCTGCCCGACATCTTCGACCCGATGTATTGGTTGGGCGCCGATGGCGTCTTCGGGTCCGCGGTGCTGCCCGGCATCCTGGTCATCGTCTTCATCGAGACCGGGCTGCTGTTTCCGCTGCTGCCCGGCGAGTCGCTGCTGTTCACCGGCGGCCTGCTGGCCGCGCACCCGAACCCGCCGGCCAGCATCTGGGTGCTGGCCCCCGCCGTCGCGACCGTCGCCATACTCGGCGACCAGACGGGGTATTGGATCGGGCGGCGGATCGGCCCGGCGCTGTTCAAGAAGGAAGACTCGCGGTTCTTCAAGAAGCACTACGTGACGGAGTCGCACGCGTTCTTCGAGAGATATGGGCCCTGGGCGATCATCCTGGCCCGGTTCGCGCCCTTCGTGCGGACGTTCGTCCCGCCGGTCGCCGGGGTCTCCTACATGCGCTACCCGGTGTTTTTGGGCTTCGATATCGTCGGCGGCGTCCTGTGGGGCGGCGGTGTCACGCTCGCTGGTTACTTCATGGGCAACGTGCCGTTCGTGCACCACAACCTGCAGAAGATCCTGTTGGCCATCCTCTTCGTCTCCCTGATGCCGGCGTTCATCGCCGCCTGGCGAAGCTATCGGGGGCGACGGCGCGCGCAGAACACAGACGACCGGGAAGCCGAACGGCTGCCGGCGGCCGAGTAGCCTGCCGCGGGGTCAGACCGCGACGTTGAAGTCACAGCCCGTCTTGGCGCGTACTTCCTCCACCGTGACGCCGGGCTGCAACTCGGTGAGCACCAGCCCCCGTCCCGGCTCGACGTCGAACACACACAGGTTCGTGACGATCATGTCGACCACGTTCTTGCCGGTCAGTGGCAGCGTGCACTGACTGAGGATTTTCGGGCTGCCGTCTTTCGCGGTGTGGTCCATCAACACGATCACGCGCTTGACGCCGGAGACCAAATCCATTGCGCCGCCCGGCCCTTTGACCATCTTGCCCGGCACCATCCAGTTGGCCAGGTCGCCGTTTTCGGCGACCTCGAGGGCGCCCAGGATGGACAGGTCGATGTGGCCGCCGCGGATCATCGCGAAGGAATCGGCGCTGGAAAAGAAGCTGGACCCGGGCAGGCTGGTGATGGTCTGCTTGCCCGCGTTGATGAGATCGGGGTCGACGGTGTCCTCGCTCGGGTAGGCCCCGATGCCGAGCAAGCCGTTTTCTGATTGCAGCGTGACCTTGATGCCCGCGGGGATGAAGTTGGCGACCAACGTCGGAATGCCGATGCCCAGATTCACGTAGAAGCCGTCGCGCAATTCCTGGGCGGCGCGCTGGGCCATCCGCTCGCGGATGGGGCTGTCGTTCTTCAGCGCGGCGCCACCGCTCGTGGTGCGGAACTCGATGCGTTTCTCGTAGCCGGTGCCCGCGATGATGCGGTCGACGTAGATGCCGGGGGTGTGGATCAAGTCTGGGTCCAGCTCGCCGACCTCGACCAGCTCTTCCACCTCGGCCACCGTGATCGCGCCGCAGGTGGCGATCATCGGGTTGAAGTTGCGTGCCGTCTTGCGGTAGACGAGGTTGCCGGCCGTGTCGCCCTTCCACGCCTTGACGATCGCGACGTCGGCCCGGATGCCTTCTTCCAGAACGTATTCGGTGCCGTCGAAGACCCTGGTGTCCTTGCCGTCGGCGAGGTTGGTGCCGAAGGCCGTGCGGGTGTAGAAGCCGGGGATGCCCGCGCCGCCGGCGCGCAGCTTCTCCGCGAGCGTGCCCTGCGGCGTCAGCACCAGGTCCAGCTCGCCGGCCAGCACCTGGCGCTCGAACTCCTTGTTCTCGCCCACGTAGGAGGCGATCACCTTCTTCACCTGCCGGCCCTTGAGCAGCAGACCCATGCCGAAATCGTCTACGCCGGCGTTGTTTCCGACGATGGTGAGGTCCTTGATGCCGCTGTCGACCAGAGCCTGGATCAGTTTCTCGGGGATGCCGCAGAGGCCGAACCCGCCCGCGGCGACGGTGATGCCGTCTTTCAGCAGGCCGTGCAGGGCCGACTCCGCGTCGGGGTGGACTTTATTGCTCACCGGGGCTCCTGTTCTTCGACTCGGCGGAGACGTTACAGGCGGCCTCCATGAGCATCCAGCCCGACAGCTGCACCGACAGGTCCCGCTCGGGGACCTCGGACGCCATCACCGCTCCCTCGACGAACTCCGCCTGTTTGCCGCCCGCGGTGGGCAGCTGGGCGTCGCGGTCCCAGAAGGGGCCGAACACCGGCAGCCCGTCCACCGTCTGCCGGTTGTCCCAGGCCGCCTTCGCGCTGGCCAGCACGATCCGCCGGGCGTTGTCGCGGGCCAGCACGTCGTCGGCCGCCTCCCCCGGCAGCGCCGTGGCCACCAGCGCGAGGTACCGCGCGGTCACCCCGGCGAACAGGCCGCCGTCCCCGCCGCCGGCCCCGGCCAGCACCCCGGCCGGCGCCATCTGTTCGTCCACCGCCGCGACCAGCCGGTGCACCCGGGCGGCGTGGCGCTGCCTGACCTCGACCGCGGTGCGGGCGGCGAGTTCGGTCTCCAGGCCCAGCACCACGCCCTGGCAGTAGGTGTACTGCGCGCGCACCAGCGAGCCGGCTTTGATGCCGTCGAACACCAGGTGCGTCTCCGGGTCGATCAGCGTCTGGTCGATCCAATTGCCCATCTGCTCAGCACGTTTCAGATGGTCCCCGTAGCGGGCGAGAAAGATTCCGGCGGGGCCGTTGGCCGGGGCGTTGAAGAACTGGTCGGACTTTCGCCACGGGATGCCGCCGCCGTCCTCGGGCACCCATGCCCGGACGAATTGGTTGGCCAGCTTGGGCAAGGCGCGCCGGCGCTGCACGCCGGCGATCCGGGCGGCGCGTTCGAGCGCCAGTGCCAGCCAGGCCATGTCGTCGTAGTAGCTGTTGATCCACGAGAGGTTGTTGCGCAGCCGGTGCGAGCGGACCTGCCGGTTGATCTCGGCACGCCGGTGCGGCTGCGGATCGCGCGCCTGGGCGTCGATCAGGCAATCCAGCAGGTGGGCCTGCCACCAGTAGTGCCAGGTGCCGAACCAGCGGTCACGCCGCGTCGGCGGCCAGGCCACCACCCCCAGCTGAGTGGCGGGCAGCCCCCACAACCGCTTCAGATGTCGTTGCGTGACAGCGGCTTCGCAGCTGGCCGCGCGGTTGACCCAGAGCTGATCCATAGCTGTCGATCCTGCCCCATCGGGTTTCACCAGGCGCGGGACAGGTCGGCGTGCTGCTGGACCCAGGCGTGCATGGCGATGCCGGCGGCGACGCCGGCGTTGATGCTGCGCGTGGAGCCGAACTGCGCGATCGACACCGTCAGCGTCGCGCCCGTGCGGGTGTCGTCGGTGATGCCCGGCCCCTCCTGGCCGAACACCAGCAGACACTCGCGCGGCAGCGCGGCCTCCTCGAGCCGCGCCGCGCCCGGGACGTTGTCCACGGCGACCACGGTCAGGCCGGCGGCGGTCGCGAAGTCCAGCAGCTCGGCGGTGCTGTCGTGGTGGCACAAGCGTTGATAGCGATCGGTCACCATGGCACCCCGGCGATTCCAGCGGCGGCGCCCCACGATGTGCACGGTGTGCACCGCGAAGGCGTTCGCGGTGCGCACCACCGACCCGATGTTGGCGTCGTGACCGAAGTTCTCGATCGCCACGTGCAGCGGATGCCGGCGCCGGTCGATGTCGGCGATGATCGCTTCCCGGGTCCAGTACCGGTAGGCGTCGACGACGTTGCGGGTGTCGCCCTCGCGCAACAGGACTGGGTCATACCGCGGGTCGTCCGGCGGCTCGCCCGGCCACGGCCCGACGCCGGCCGGCGGTGTCGGCGCCCACTCGGTGGGGCCCGGGCCGCTCATCGCGGCGTCCACACGCCGGCGTGCGTGCCGTCGATGGCCAGCGTCGCGTAGAGCAACGCGTCGTTGATCTCGCCCTGGGTGCACAGCGACGCGTTGACGTGCACCGCGTCCAACGAGGCGTCGGACAGGATCAGCACCGACGACCCGTAGGTCGCGCAGGCCGGGTTCAGTCCCGGGGCGGGCAGGGTCGGCGATGCCAGCAGCATCATGGGCCCCCCGCGTTTGACGGACTCGTCGCGGTAGCGGGCCGCGACGGCGGTGGCTTCCAGCCCGAGCAGCATGTAGCCGTTGCCGGTGAACGCTCCCGGGTCGCCCAGCTGCGCCTTGGTCACCGGGATGCCGTCGGCCCGCCACGCCGACAGGCTGATGGTCTTGACGGCCAGGCCGCCGCTGTCGTTGGCGTTGGTGGGCAGCAGTCCGACCGGGAAGGCAACCGGGTAGGCCGACGAGCTGTTCGGAATCCGGTCGCGCGGCGAGTAGGCGTAGATACCGCGCACCTGACTCCGATCCTTCAGCGGCCCAAGGCAAACCGTGCCCGTGAGCCGGTCACGCGGCGCCGACAGGGGCGCGGGAATGTCGCGCACGCTGGTCTTCGCGGTGTCACAGCTGCCCAGGCCGGCGGCCTCCAGGGGGTGGGCCAGCGCGCCGTAGAGCCCGAAGCGGATGTCTTCGGGTTTCGCGTGCGGGTCGTTGGCCGAGGCCGCGCTGGCGTCGACGTCGACAAGCACGTAATCGCCGTCCCAGCGCAGGTTCGACACCGACATGTTCCACCCCAGCAGGGCCAGCGATTCGCCGAGCCGCGCGCCCTGGGCGCCGAAGGGGCGCACGGGTTGGCCTGAGGAGGAGCAGCCGGCCAGGCACAGCGTTAAACAGGCTGCGAGCGCAAGGAAGGCGCGCATGAGTCAGCCGCCCGGGCTACGAAGATCAGCCGGCAACTAGCTCAGCCCCAGATCGGCGAGGCCGAGCACACTTCGGTAGGGCAGGCCTTCGGCCTCGATGGCCTCGGCCGCCCCGGTGGCGCGGTCCACCACGGTGGCCACCCCCACCACTTCGCCGCCGGCCTCCTGGACGGCGCGCACTGCGGTGAGCGCCGAGTTGCCGGTGGTGCTGGTGTCCTCGACCACCAGCACCCGCTTGCCGGACACCTCGGAACCCTCGATAAGACGTTGCAGCCCATGGGTTTTCGCCGATTTACGTACGACGAAGGCGTCGATCGGGCGGCCCGGTGCGTGCATGACGGCCGTTGCCACCGGGTCGGCGCCGAGCGTCAGGCCGCCGACCACGTCGTAGTCCCAGTCGCCGGTCAGTTCGCGCATCAGCGCGCCGATCAGTGCCGAGGCGCGGTGGTGCAGCGTGGCCCGCCGCAGGTCGACGTAGTAGTCGGCCTCCTTGCCGGAGGAGAGCGTGACCCGCCCGTGCACCACCGACAGGCGGGACACCAGCTCGGCCAGCTCTTTGCGGTCAGGTCCGGCCACGACCGCTCCCGATTCGTTTGGTGACCGCCCGCATCAGGGGCCGCGGAATCAGGCGCTCGGCGGCGATGATCGCTTTGTACTGCAGTCCCGGAATGCTGATGACCTTGCCGCGGGCGATATCGGCCATGCTCTGGCTGACCACGTCGTCGACCTCGAGCCACATGAACGACGGCGACTTGGCCATGTCGATCCCGGCGCGGTCGTGGAATTCGGTGCGCACGTAGCCCGGGCACACCGCGTGCACGGAGACGCCGGTGCCCTGCAGGCCGACCGACAGGCCCTCGCTGAACGAGATCACCCACGCCTTGGATGCCGAATACGTCGACCCACGCCCGGGCACCAGCCCGGCGACGCTGGCGATATTGATGACGGTGCCCTCGCCGGCATCCAGCATGGCCGGCAGGGCGGCGCGGGTCAGGTGCATGACCGCGGTGACGTTGACGTCGAGTTGGGACTGCAGCAGCGCGGGATCGGCCGACCAGAAGTCGCCGGAGGTGCCGAAGCCGGCGTTGTTGACCAGGACGCGCACTCCCCCGGCCGCGAGCCGGTCGCAGACGCGCTGACGGCCGGCGGCATCGGCCAGGTCCGCGGGCAGGATCTCGACGTTGCCGGAGTGTTGGTGCAGCTCGTCGGACAACTTGGTCAGGCGGTCGACGTCGCGGGCGACCAGGACCACGTCGTAGCCGTCGCCGGCGTAGCGTCGCGCGAATCCGGCGCCGATCCCGGACGTAGGCCCGGTGATCAGGGCTACGGGGCGGGGCATGAGCGACATCCTAATGACGGCGGCTGCATTGGGCCCTGAGGTGCCCGGGGCCCGGCGTCAGCGCTGATAGTTGTTGGCCTGGTGGCCGTTGCGCCCGGCGGGAGGTGGACGGCGGATGGTTTCCGAGCGCCCATCGGCCGGCCGGGGCTGGTCGCGCCGGACCGGCTCGGCGGCGCGGCGACCCGGCTGCAGGTCGGGGCCCAGCAGTCCCGCCACGTCCTGCTGCGCGCGCCGGGGCGGCAGCTCCGCGCGGCCCGCCGGCGCCAACGGCCGGCTCGGTGAGGCGTTGCGCGGACCCGACGGTGCCCCGGCCTCCTGCGGGGCCTCCTCCGGCAGCGGGGGCAGCACCCGCAGCAGGTCGTTGAACTGGCGCACGGTGCGCAATCCCTCGTCCCACTCGGTGCGGGTGCTGGTGATCGGCATGGCCACCAGCGTCCAGTTCTGCTCGTTCCACATGATCTCGGCGCTGTCCGGTGCGGTGTGCGCGAAGGTGACCATGCGGCGGTCGCAGGCGCGCCGGGCGGCGTCGAGATTGGTGGAGTAAACCATCCGCGGCCCGATCGCACCCAACAGCCAAATGTCGCTTTCCCGTGGCTCTTTGAGCCCCTTGAGCCGCAGGTCCACCACGACGTTGGTGCCCACCTTGCGGTGCAGCGCGATGACGGTGGCGACCTCTTCCAGGTCGAAGATGTAGACGGCCTCGCCGCGGATCTGACCCAGCACCACGTTCTGGGCGGCGACGTCGCCGACGGTCGACATCACCCCCCGCTTCCACCGCTTGAGGATGTCGGCTGATTCGTTTTCGTAGTCGAACCCGTGCGACCGGGCCCACGACCTGCGGCGCCTGCTGCGCCCGCGCCGCCGATCGATGTCGACGTACAGCAACACCCCCGCGCCGACAAAGCACAGCGCGGAGAGCGTGAACCAGAGGGGGACCATCCAAAACAGGGTATCTGCTATTGGCCAAGAAGATAGAAGGCGACCAGGTCACAACCCAATCACAGCTGGCACCAGCCACCTATCGCCGGACCGCCGATGGTCCCCCCGGGGGTCAGCCCAGGATCAGCGAGTCGCCGTCCGGGCTGACGTTCACCGGAACGGTGTCGCCGTCGTGCACATCGCCGGCCAACAACATCTTGGCCAGCTGGTCACCGATGGCCTGCTGCACCAGGCGGCGCAGCGGCCGGGCGCCGTAGACCGGGTCGAATCCGCGATGGGCCAGCCACTGCTTGGCCGGCAGCGACACCTCCAGCGTGAGGCGGCGCGCAGCCAGCCGCTTCTGCAGCTGAACCAGCTGGATGTCGACGATCTGCACCAGCTCTCCGGGCTCCAGGCCGTGGAAGATGATCACGTCGTCGAGCCGGTTGATGAACTCCGGCTTGAACGCCGAGCGCACCGCGGCCATCACCTGCTCCTCGCTGCCACCGGATCCCAGGTTGGAGGTCAGGATCAGGATGGTGTTGCGGAAGTCGACGGTGCGGCCCTGCCCGTCGGTCAGCCGGCCCTCATCGAGGACCTGCAGCAGCACGTCGAACACGTCCGGGTGCGCCTTTTCGATCTCGTCGAACAGGATGACGGTGTACGGGCGCCGCCGCACCGCCTCGGTCAGCTGACCGCCCTGGTCGTAGCCGATGTATCCGGGCGGGGCGCCGACCAGCCGGGCCACCGAGTGCTTCTCGCCGTATTCGCTCATGTCGATGCGGACCATCGCGCGCTCGTCGTCGAACAGGAATTCCGCCAGCGCCTTGGCCAGCTCGGTCTTCCCGACGCCGGTCGGGCCGAGGAACATGAACGATCCCGTGGGCCGGTTGGGGTCGGCGACGCCGGCCCGGGAGCGCCGCACGGCGTCCGAGACCGCTGTCACGGCCTTCTTCTGGCCGATGACGCGCCGGCCCAGTTCGTCCTCCATGCGCAGCAGCTTGGCGGTCTCGCCCTCGAGCATCCGTCCGGCCGGGATGCCCGTCCACGCCGACACCACGTCGGCGATGTCGTCGGGACCGACCTCCTCCTTGAGCATCACGTTCTCGCGGGCCTGAGCCTGCGGCAGCGCGGCGTCGAGCTTCTTCTCGACCTCGGGGATGCGCCCGTAGCGCAGCTCGGCGGCCTTGGCCAGGTCGCCGTCGCGCTCGGCGCGCTCGGACTCCCCGCGCAACGTGTCCAGCTGCTCCTTGAGCTCACGCACGACGTCGATGGCGTTCTTCTCGTTCTGCCAGCGGGTGGTGAGCTCGGACAGCTTCTCCTTCTGGTCGGCCAGCTCGGAGCGCAGCTTGTCCAGCCGCTCCTTGGACGCCTCGTCCTCTTCTTTGGCCAGCGCCATCTCCTCGATCTCGAGGCGGCGCACCAACCGCTCGACCTCGTCGATCTCGACGGGCCGCGAGTCGATCTCCATCTTCAAACGCGAAGCGGCCTCGTCGACCAGGTCGATGGCCTTGTCCGGCAGGAAGCGGGCGGTGATGTAGCGGTCGGACAGCGTGGCGGCGGCCACCAGGGCCGAGTCGGTGATGCGCACCCCGTGGTGCACCTCGTAGCGGTCCTTCAGCCCGCGCAGGATGCCGACGGTGTCCTCCACCGAGGGCTCGCCCACCAGCACTTGCTGGAAGCGGCGCTCCAGCGCGGCGTCCTTCTCGATGTACTTGCGGTACTCGTCGAGCGTGGTGGCGCCGACCAGCCGCAGCTCGCCGCGGGCCAGCATCGGCTTGATCATGTTGCCGGCGTCCATCGCGCCCTCGCCGCTCGCTCCGGCGCCGACGATGGTGTGCAGCTCGTCGATGAAGGTGATGATCTGTCCGGCGGAGTTCTTGATGTCGTCGAGGACGGCCTTGAGCCGTTCCTCGAACTCGCCGCGGTACTTCGCCCCGGCCACCATCGATCCCAGGTCCAGGCTGATGACGGTCTTGTCGCGCAGGCTCTCGGGCACATCGCCCGCGACGATGCGCTGGGCCAGGCCCTCCACGATCGCGGTCTTGCCGACGCCGGGCTCACCGATCAGCACCGGGTTGTTCTTGGTGCGACGACTCAAGACCTGCACGACGCGGCGAATCTCGTTGTCCCGCCCGATGACCGGGTCGAGCTTGCCTTCGCGGGCCCGCTCGGTGAGGTCGGTCGAGTACTTCTCCAGCGCCTGATAGGTCGCCTCCGGCTCCGGGCTGGTGACCCGCCCACTGCCGCGCACCTTGACGAACCCGTCGCGCAACGCCTGGGGCGAGGCGCCGTGGCCGGTCAACAGCTTGGCGACATCGGAATCACCGGTGGCCAGCCCCACCAGCAGGTGCTCGGTCGAGACGTATTCGTCGTTCATCTCGGTGGCCAGCTGCTGCGCGGTGGTGACGGCGGCCAGCGACTCGCGCGACAGTTGCGGTTGCGAGCTGGCGCCGCTGGCCTGCGGCAGGCGTTCCACGATGCGCTCGGCTTCGGCGCGAATGGTGGCCGGGTTGACGCCGACGGCCTCGAGCAGCGGAGCCGCGATGCCGTCAGCCTGCGTCAGCAGGGCCATCAGCAGGTGCGCCGGCCGGATCTCGGGGTTGCCGGCGGCCGAGGCCGCCTGCAGCGCCGAAGTCAGCGCCGCTTGGGTCTTGGTGGTCGGGTTGAAAGAGTCCACGACACCTCCGTTCGTAGAAGAAAATGCTTGTCCGCATGTTCAACGCCGTCAAGGTTGAGTCTGTTCCGCTCAACTCTACCGAGTTTTGAGCAATATGCCCTTCGGGGTACCCCGGTACCGATGACGCAGACGACGCAGCCACCTGACCACGCCGACGCCGAGCCCGCCAGACCTCCGCGTCGCGTTCCGCGGGCGTTCTGGCTCGCCGCGATGGCCGCCGGACTGGCGCTCGCGGGCCTGGTCATCGTCGGATTGCACACCGATCTCACCGGCGATAGCCCGTCGACCACCGTGCCTCAAGCCGGCACGCTGCAGGTCAGCGGGACCGGCACCACGAAGACCATCCCCTGTCACGCCGGCTACCTCTCGGTCAGCGGGAAGAACAACACCGTCACCCTCACCGGGCACTGCACCAGCGTCAGCGTCTCCGGCAGCGGGAACCACGTCTCGGTCGACAGCACCGATGCGGTAAACGCGTCGGGCACCGGCAACGTCGTTCTGTACCACTGGGGTTCGCCCAAGATCGACGACGTCGGGACGACCAACATCGTCCGACAGGGCTGAGTCAGCGTCGGCCGAGCCTAGAATCGGGGCCCGTGGGCCTGGAGGACGTCGACGCACTGCGGGTGCTGCGCGATGCCTTCGCATCTGAGGGTGCCGGGCCGGCCGGTGGTTCCGGCGAGCTCGTCCACCGCTTCTACACCCATTGGTTCGCCCTCGACGGCTCGGTACGCGACCTGTTCCCGCCCGAAATGGCCGCCCAGCGGCGAGCTTTCGGCCACGCGATGCACTGGGTGTACGGCGAGCTGATCGCGCGGCGCACGCAGGAGCCGGTGGCCTTCCTGGCCCAACTCGGCCGCGATCACCGCAAATACGGTGTGCTGTCACCGCATTACGAGACGCTGCGGCGGGCGTTGCTGGTGACGCTGCGCGCCCACGTGGGCGCGGCCTGGACCGATGCCCTCGACGAGGCGGCCGTGCAGTCGCTGAACCTGATCACCGGGGTGATGAGCGGCGCCGCCGACGCCGAGGAGGGGCCCGCCTGGTGGGACGGCACCGTGATCGAGCACCTGCGGGTGTCGCGGGATCTGGCGGTGGTCCGGCTGCAGCTCGATCAACCGATGCACTACCACCCCGGCCAATACGTCAACGTCCATGTGCCCCAATGCCCGCACCGCTGGCGGTACCTGAGCCCGGCGATTCCGGCCGACCCGAGCGGCGGGATCGAGTTTCACGTCCGCCTGGTCCCCGGCGGCCTGGTCAGCACCGCGATCGTCAACGAAACGCGCGGCGGCGACCGGTGGCGGCTGTCCAGCCCGCACGGCGGCCTGCGGGTCGACCGCGACGGGGAGGACGTGCTGATGGTCGCCGGCAGCACGGGCCTGGCGCCGCTGCGGGCGCTGATCATGGACCTGTCGCGGTTCGCGGTGAACCCGCGGATACATCTCTTCTTCGGTGCCCGATACCGCTGCGAACTCTACGATCTGCCGACCCTGTGGCAGATCGCCTCGCACAATCCGTGGCTGTCGGTATCGCCGGTCTCGGAGTACAACAGCGACCCGTTGTGGGCCGCCGACTATCCCGACGTCACGCCGCCGCGTGGCCTGCACGTGCACCAGATCGGGCGGCTGCCCGACGTGGTGACCAAGTACGGCGCCTGGGGTGACCGGCAGATCCTGGTGTGCGGCGGGCCGGCGATGGTCAACGCCACCAAGGCCGCGCTGACCGCCAAAGGTGCTCCGCCCCAACACATTCAGCATGACCCGTTATGGAGGTAGCCATGCACATCGTCACCCTGCGCGATCCCTCGGCCCCGCTGGTCGCCCAGTTCGTCCCCGGGGCGGGGATGATCGGCACGTCGCTGCGCGACGCCGGCGTCGAGCTGCTGGGCCAGCGCCGCGGCCTGGACGCCTACATCTCCGACGGCAAGACGATGGGCATCCCGATTCTGTATCCGTGGGCGAATCGGCTGGGCGAGAACACCTATACCGCGCAGGACGTCACGGTCACCCTGACGCCGGGGGAAAACGGCGTGCGTGCCGACCCCAACGGGCTACCCATCCATGGGGTCTTGGCCGCCTACCCCGGGTGGCGGGTGACGGCCGAGAACGCTGAGGAGCTGACCGCCGAACTGAATTTCGGCGCCGATCCCCGACTGCTGGCCAGCTTCCCGTACCCGCATGTGCTGGAGGTGACGGCGCGGCTGAGCAACCGGACGCTGACGGTTCGGACCACGGTCACGGCGACGGGCGACCGGGCGGTGCCGCTGTGCTTCGGGTTTCATCCCTACCTGCAACTGCCCGACGCCCCGCGGACCGACTGGGTCATCGAGACACCCCCGTTGCGGCATCTGGGGCTCGACGACAAGGGCCTGCCGACCGGTGTTTCCGAGTCGCAGCCGGCGCGCCGAGAAGCATTGGGCGACAACACTTTCGACGACGCTTACGACCAGGTCGCCGAAGGCGCGGTGTTCGCGGTGTCCGGCGGCGGGCGGCGCATCGAGGTGCATTTCGAGCAGGGCTACCCGGCTGCGCAGATTTTCGCGCCGGCGCCCGACGACCCCACGAAGACCATCGTGTGCTTCGAGCCCATGACCGCACCCACCGACGCGTTGCGCCGGGGCGACTACCGCTGCGCGCGCCCGGGCGAACCGGCGGTCACGCAGTTTTCGATCCGGGTGTGATCAGCGTCCCCGCCGCGGTTGCCACACCACCAGCGCGGTGCTCTTGGGCACCACCGCCACATCGCGGCGCTGGCTGACCCGCGTCTGCGCCAGCTCCTCGGTCAATTCCTTGACCCGGGCCTGCAGCGCCTCGACCTGATTGGTCAGCTCGATGATCCGCTTGATGCCGGCGAGGTTGACCCCCTCGTCTTGGGAGAGCCGTTGCACCTCACGCAGCAGGTCGACGTCGTGCTCCGAATACCGCCGTCCCCCACCGGAAGTCCGGCGCGGGCTGACCAGGCCGAGCCGGTCGTAGGTGCGCAGCGTTTGGGCGTGCATGCCGGCCAGCTCGGCGGCCACCGAGATCAAAAAGGTCCGCGCGTCCTCTTTTCGTGAATTGCTCGAACCCTTGGCCATCAGCGATTACCCGCCCATCCGGCCCGCGGATCGAAGCCGCTGGAACGCTCCGCGGCGGCGTAGGCCTCCAGCGCCTCCTGGGCGGCACCCTCCACATTGGGTGGTACGGCGACCTTTACGGTCACCAGCAAGTCGCCGTTGCCGCCGCTGCGCTTGGGCACACCGCGTCCGCGCACCCGCAGGATCCGACCGTCGGCCGTGCCCTTGGGCACCCGCACACCGACTTTGCCGTCCAGCGTGGGCACCGAAATGGTTGAGCCCAAGGCCAACTCGGTGAAGCTGACCGGAACCGTCACCGTGAGGTCGTCGCCGTCGCGTCCGAACACCTTGTCCGGGCGCACATGCACGGTCACGTACAGGTCACCCGACGGCGCACCGCGTAAACCCGCCTCGCCCTGGCCGGGCAGCCGAATCCGTTGTCCGTCTTCGACGCCCGGCGGGATCCGCACGTTGATGGTGCGCGTGCGGGTGGTGACGCCGGTGCCCTTGCACTCGTCGCAGGGGTGCTCGATGATCGAGCCGCTGCCCCGGCAGTCGGTGCACGGTTCGGAGAAGCCGAACGCGCCCTGGTTGCGGTTGATCACGCCGGAGCCGTTGCAGGTGGGGCACACCTTCGGGCTGGTGCCCGGCCGCGCGCCACTGCCGTGGCAGTTGGTGCACGGTGCCGGGCTGGTCAGCCGCAGCGGCATCGCCACGCCCTTGGCCGCCTCGACGAAATCCAGCTGGGTTTCGGTCTCGAGGTCGTTGCCGCGGCGCGGCCGGCTGGGACGGGCGCCCGAACCGCGCCCGAACAACCCGCCGAACAGGTCACCGATGTTGGTGCCGCCGCTTCGGCCGGCGGCATCGAACAAATCGTTGAGGTTGAACTCAGCGCCGTCACCGCCGACGTTGAAGCCCCCGAACCCGCCGCCGTCGAACCGGCGCCCGCCGAAACCACCGCCGGCGAACAGCCTTCGGGTTTCGTCGTATTCCTTGCGCTTGGCCGGATCCGACAAGACGTTGTGCGCCTCGGAAACGGCTTTGAAGCGTTCGCCGGCGGCCGGGTTGTCGGGGTTGGCGTCAGGGTGCAGATCGCGCGCCAACTTGCGATAGGCGCGTTTGATCTCTTCGGGGCTGGCGTCGGAGGAGACGCCCAGCTCCTTATAGAAGTCCTTTTCGACCCATTCGCGCTGGGCCATGTCGCGTCACCCCCTCACCTTTCGTTTGTTGTGCTGATTGTGTGGTCTAGTCACCGGATGTGCCGGCGTTATCGTCCGATTCGGCCGGCCCGGTTTCCCCGGCCGCCGCGGCCGACTCACCGGTCCCGGCGTCGCCCTCGTCGTCGACCGTGTCGACGACGCCGACCAGAGCGTGGCGCAGCACCTGATCGCCCAGTTTGTAGCCCTGTCGCATGACGGTGCCGATCACCGGCCGGGAGCCGTCACCTTCGTGCTGGACGGCTTCGTGCAGCACCGGGTCGAAGTCCTCGCCCTCCTGGCCGAACGCCGACAGGCCGAGGCCGGTCAACGCGCTTTCCAGTTTGTCGGCCACCGACTTCAGCGGTCCGGACTCCAGGTCGCCGTGCTTGCGCGCCCGGTCGAGATCGTCCAGCACGCCCAGCAATTGGTTGACAACCGCGGCCTTGGCCCGATCCGCCGCGGCCTGCTGGTCGCGCAGCGCCCGCTTGCGGTAGTTCGCGAAGTCGGCCTGCACCCGTTGCAGATCGGCGGTGAGCTCGGCGACTTTGCCGTCGCCCTGGTCCGCTGGCTCGGCGGCCGGCGCCCCTCCCGGCGCGTCGCCGGGAGGGACCTGCCGCACTTCACCGGTCTGCGGATCGATTCGCCGCTTGTCGGTGACCGTCACCTGTTCTTGTGGGTTGCTTTCCGTCACTTGGACTCCCGGTCATCGTCGACCACCTCCGCGTCCACGACGTCGTCAGCGGAGCCAGACCCGTCGCCGGCCGCACCGCCGCCGGCCTGCTCGCCGGCGGCCTGGGTGGCCTCGTAGATCGCCTGTCCGAGCGCCTGGGATTCCTGGCCCAGCTTCTCCATCGCCGCCTTGATCGCGGTGATGTCGGTGCCGGCGAGGGCCGACTTGGCCTCGGCGATCGCGGCGTCGACCTTGGACAGTGTGTCCTCGGGGACCTTCGAACCGCCCTCGGCTTCGCGCTGCTCCTTGACGAACTTCTCCGTCTGGTAGACCAGCGATTCGGCCTGGTTGCGGACGTCGGCCTCTTCGCGACGCTGACGGTCCTCCTCGGCGTGCGCCTCGGCGTCCTTGATCATCCGGTCGATCTCCTCCTTGGACAGGCCGGAGCCCTCCTGGATCTTGATCGTGTTCTCCTTGCCGGTGCCCTTGTCCTTGGCCGTGACGTGCACGATGCCGTTGGCGTCGATGTCGAAGGTGACCTCGATCTGCGGGACGCCGCGCGGAGCCGGCGGGATGCCGGTCAGCTCGAATGAGCCGAGCAGCTTGTTGTGCGAAGCGATTTCGCGCTCACCCTGATAGACCTGGATCTGCACCGACGGCTGATTGTCGTCGGCCGTGGTGAAGGTCTCCGACCGCTTGGTGGGGATGGTGGTGTTGCGTTCGATGAGCTTGGTCATCACGCCACCCTTGGTCTCGATACCCAGGCTCAGCGGCGTAACGTCAAGCAGCAGAACGTCTTTCACCTCGCCCTTCAGCACACCGGCCTGCAGGGCAGCGCCCACGGCGACAACCTCGTCGGGGTTGACGCCCTTGTTGGGCTCCTTGCCCCCGGTGAGCTCCTTGACCAGCTCGGTCACCGCGGGCATGCGGGTGGAACCACCCACCAGCACCACGTGGTCGATCTCGGAGACCGAGATGCCGGCGTCCTTGATCACGGACTGGAAGGGCTTGCGGGTGCGGTCCAGCAGATCCTGTGTGATGCGCTGGAATTCGGCGCGGGTCAGCTGCTCGTCGAGGAACAGCGGGTTCTTGTCCGCGTCGACGGTGATGTAAGGCAGGTTGATCGAGGTGCTCTGCGAACTCGACAGCTCGATCTTGGCCTTCTCGGCGGCCTCACGCAGCCGCTGCATCGCCATCTTGTCCTTGGTCAGGTCAATTCCGCTGGTGCCCTTGAACTTATCGACCAGCCACTCGACGACGCGGTCGTCCCAGTCGTCCCCGCCGAGGTGGTTGTCACCACTGGTTGCGCGGACCTCGACCACACCCTCGCCGATTTCGAGCAGCGAGACGTCGAAGGTACCGCCACCGAGGTCGAAGACCAGGATGGTCTGTTCCTTCTCGCCCTTGTCCAGGCCGTAGGCCAGCGCGGCCGCGGTCGGCTCGTTGACGATGCGCAGCACGTTCAGGCCGGCGATCTGGCCGGCTTCCTTGGTCGCCTGACGCTGTGCGTCGTTGAAGTACGCGGGCACGGTGACGACGGCGTCGGTGACGTCCTCGCCCAGGTATGCCTCGGCGTCGCGCTTCAACTTCATCAGCACGCGGGCGCTGATCTCCTGAGCGGTGTATTTCTTGTCATCGATCTCGACGGACCAATCGGTGCCCATGTGCCGCTTGACCGAACGGATGGTGCGGTCGACGTTGGTGACAGCCTGGTTCTTGGCGGGCTGGCCGACGAGCACCTCGCCGTTGCGCGCGAAGGCGACGATGGACGGCGTCGTCCGCGAACCCTCGGAGTTGGCGACGACGACAGGGTCGCCCCCCTCGAGAACTGCGACGACGGAGTTGGTGGTCCCGAGGTCGATACCGACCGCACGAGCCATAGTGATTCCTCCTGAATGTGTAGAGCTTGTTTGGTGCCACTATGCTGAGTGAACCCCGCTCAAGCCTGCCCCTGGGGCCGGTGGGCTGTCAACCCAGCATTGAGTGCGGTTCGCTCAACTTGTCGTTCATGTTAACGGCGGTCCGTCCCGCCTTGTTCCCGGGGGTGGCAAAAAACTTCGGCGCTGCCGAGGATCGGCGGTCACGCGGAGATAAACCCCGGCCATCGGCTCTGCATCGATCGTCGCGTCGGGGCAGCTAGGTCCGCTTCTCGGTGCGTAACCTAAGTGCCGCTATTCGAATCGTCTGGGGAGCGGCGGGTGCGGTTTTCGGAGAATGGGCGGCGGAGCCTGGCCGGTGGTTCGCTGCTGCTCGTGGCCCTGCTGGCCGGTACGGAGCCGCTCTCGGGCTGCAGCTCCATCATCGGGGGCCGCCCGGTGGCGTCGCCGGGAGCCGGGCCCACCGAGCCGTCTTTCCCCACGCCCCGATCCACCCCGCCGTCGGCCACCGCCGCCCCGGCCCCCGGCCCTGGCCCGTCCGCCGCGCCGGCGAACCCGACCACTCCGGCGGGCGCCATCCCGCTGCCACCCGACCAGAACGGTTACGTCTTCATCGAGACGAAATCCGGCGTGACGCGCTGCCAGATCAACAAGGACACCGTCGGCTGCGAGGCACCGTTCACCAACTCCCCGCTGCAGGACGGTGAGCACGCCAACGGCGTCAGCATCAACACCGGCGGCAAGGTGCAGTGGGTGCTGGGCAACCTGGGGGCCATCCCGACGGTCACCATCGACTACAAGACCTACGCGGCGCAGGGCTGGACGATCGTCGCCAACGCCGACGGCACCCGCTTCACGAACGACCAGACCAAGCACGGCATGTTCGTGAGCGTCGAGAAGGTCAGCACCTTCTGAGCGGGCTCCATCGCGGGAGCCCGAGCGCGCGTGAATTGATTGCCAACCCGGCGTCGGTAATCTTGCCGATGAGCTCGGGAGGGGGCGGCGATGCTTGTCGGTGCCGGTAGGCAGGGGTCGGTTTCCCAGGCGCCCCGCGCACTGCCCGCCACCTCCGGAACCGGGTGGATCCGAAGTCGGGCGAGCACCTGACGATCTCATGCAACTGCGATACCTGAGCATCCCGGCGCTGATCGGCGCGGCCGGCGGCGACCCATGGGCGATCAATGCCAGCCTGCAAGCCGGCAGCCCGCTGCAGATTTCCAATCTTGCCCAGGCATTTCTTCGCGCGGGCCGGTGCACGACGGAGGCCAGCAACGCGTTCGAGCAGGCCCGTACCCGCTTCGAAGCCGCCTGGAATCACCAGGACGGCGGTCATCCGATCAACGACTCCGACGAAGTTCAGCGGGTGACGAAAGCGCTTGGGGCGCAGTCCCTGCAGATACCGAAGATCGGTGCGGACCTGGAGAACATCGCCGCGACGCTGGCCGAGGCGCAGAAAGCCGCGGCCGGTCAGATCGCGTCGCTGGAAGCAAGGCTGCAAGAGCTCGACGATTTGATCGGCGAAGCCGACGAGATGGAGGACGACGAGGACCTCAGCCAGGCCGATTTCGATGCGCTGGAGGCGTTTATCGCCACATGCGAAGACGATGCCGTCCGGGCAACCAAGTCGGCGCTGGGCCAGCTGCAGGCGACACGCGACGGTTACTCCAAGTCGTTTCAGGACGCGATGGGGACTCTGCACGCGGACGGATACGACGCTCCCGGTGCCGGGCCGGCACCCGGTCAGCCGGCAGCCGGCCCGGCACCCGGCCAACCCGGCGGGGGTCCCGGCCCGGCGCCACCCGGCCAACCCGGCGGGGGTCCCGCATTGACCCCGTCACCGGGGGAAGTGGCGATCGGGAGCGCGGGTGCGATCGCCGGCGGTACCGCCGACGGTGTGCGTCAGACGACGCTCAACCTGCTCGCCGAGTCCCCGGGTACGGGTCCCGGCAAGGCTGATCCGTGGCTGTTGAAGTGGTTCGAGGATCCCAAGGTCGCCGGAGTTGAACTCCCGGGATTCACCCGTATCGGCGGGGTGGTTGGGGTGGCCAGCGCGGTGCCCGCCGTCCTGTCCGACATCCATGACGGAAACTCGGTGCCAGAGGCCATAACCCGCGAGACTGCTGGTGTCGCCGCCGGGCTGGCCGCGGGCGCAGAAACTGGCGCGCTGATCGGTTCGGTCGTTCCCGGTGCCGGGACCGCGGTCGGTCTGGTGGCAGGCGCCGTCGTGGGAGCGGGCGCCGCCTGGGTGGCGTCCAAAGCAGTCGAAGTGTCCTGGGAGCCGGTCGCCGATGCCGTCGGCAGCGCGGTGCACGGCGTGGAATCCGTCTTCGGGTTCGGGTAGGAGCGACTTCGATGCGATTCGATGACTTCGTGCAGGAGCACAGCCTGGCTGTGTACCCGGTCGATCGATTTGCCGGGTTTGTGGTTGAGGTGGGAGTACCACCGGGTTGGGAACCCTTCGACTCGGCTATCGGGGCGTGGGTGTGGGCCTGGCGCAACGACCCGTGCATCGAAGTGTTTTGCGCTAACGCGGTGTTGACGATGCATCGCGTCGAGGCTGCTTTGGACCCAGCCGGCGTTTTCGCGATGTTGGTCGAACAGCAGTTGCAGGCGGCGCCGGGCTGTCGAGAGCAAAGCCGCGAACTGGGTGCGGCCACCGAAGGTGCCGGCGTCACGGGGTTGCTCGCAATGAAGATCGCACATGAACTCGGCACGATCGACAGCGAGTCGAAGTCCCGGATCATCACGACGGAGCACGAGACGTTGATTGCGCAACTCACGATGACGGCCCTCACCGATTCGCTGGTGGACCGGGCACACATCTGGCTGAAGGCCGTTCCGGGGCCGGTGGTAAGTCCAGCGCTCGCGGGTCACCGCGCCCCGCTGACCGGAAATACGAAAGGGCTCTGATGGCCGATAGCGGGAAGAGAGGCCGTTGGCGGCGGATGCTGCGCTACGCCATAGGTGGCGCCCTGTGCCTGCTGGCGGTCATTAACGTGCTGGTCGGAGCGCCATGGTCCCTAGCTCTCGGCGGCGCTGTGACCGGCGGAATCATCCTCATCGGTCACCGCCGGATCTTTCGCGCCGGGGTCAGCCGAACTGGTGACGAGATCGTCTGCCGCTACATTCCCTGGTACGAGGGCAATGCCTACAGCGCGTTAGTGCTCCTCCCGCTGATGGGGGTTGCCATGGTGGCCCTGGGGCTCGCACCCGGCAATCCGAGATGGCTGCTGTACGGCGGCGTCATCCTCCTGGCGGGTGTGACCCCGCTGTCCCTCTGGGGCATCGTTCGTATGTGGCTGCGTTCTCTTCTCTGCTTTAGCCCGTCGATGTTGACCGTGCGGTTGGCCGAGCGTGGGAGCCAGTTGACCGAAATTCGGCGTGAGCTGGTTGCGTCGATCGAGCCCAAGCTCGTCCCGCTGCCGCCGCGTGCTCAGTCGTTGCAAGTCGCAATCGCTTACCGCCCCGCGGAGATCGGCGACGGCACTACCAAGACGGTGCTGCTCGGCCTGCGGCTGACGGTTCAACCGGTCAACCTGCTCAACGCACTCATCGCCTGGCGAGACGGCGCCCGCGACGACCCGGGCGAGCTGCTGGATCGCATCGAAGGGATTCTCCGAGGCCGCTCAACGCCCGGCGTGTGACGGGACCGATCAGAGCTTGGAGCCCAGCCCCGCGATCAGATTGATCGTCACCGCCAGGACCACCGCCCCGAGCAGGTAGGACACCAACGCATGGCGCAGGACCGTCGCCCGGATCGAGGCCAGCCCGATCTCGGTGTCCGACACCTGGTACGTCATGCCGACGGTGAATGCGAGATAGGCGAAATCCCGGAAGCGTGGCGGCTCGGGATCGTGAAAGTTGATGCCACCCGGGTCATCCGAGTAGTAGAGCCGCGCGTAGTGCACGGAGTACAGCGTGTGCACGGCGACCCAGGACGCGGCGACGGTCAGGACGCCGACGACGGCGGCGGCCAGGGCTTCGTGGCCCGAGCGTGAGCCCGCGGCCACCACGTAGCCGACGCCGCCCAGGCTCGCGACGCTCGCCGACAGGATGACGGCGTCGGCGACCCATCGGGTGGGGTCCTCCCGCGTTGCCCAGCGGCAGGTCTGCTCGGCATCCATGCCGAGCAGGGTGAGGTGCGTCCATGCCGCATACATTCCGGCGGTGGCGATCCAGCCGGCCAGCGCATAACGCCATCCGGCGGTGTTGCCGACCACGACGGCGACCGCCACTCCGAGGGCCACGCAGACCGATATCCGAACCGCGACCGTGTCTCGCAACAACTTCACCAGGGAATCCACGACCTCGACCTAACCACTACACGGGCCGGCATCAGCAGATTGGCAGGTGCGGTTAGTACCATCGGTGCCGTGGCATCCAATGGCCCACGCGACGACTTCCACAACCAGCCGACCCAGCATGGCGAGTTCGGCGCACCCGAACAGCCGCCGACCGGCCAGGTTCCGTCCTCCGGTCCGCCGCCGAACCCGCCCCGGGAGCCCGAGGGGCCCGGCGATGTCGACCCGTTTGACCAGGAGACCGAGCCCACTCCCTGGTACCGCAAGCCCGCGATGCTGATCGCCTGGCTGATCTCCGTCGTCGTCCTGATCGCGTTGATCGTCTTCGGAGTCATCGAGCTCACTCACGGACAGCAGACCGTCAACCACGTCCCGAAGACGACGACGAGCACGACGACCACCACCACGACGACCCCGACCACCACGTCCTCGCCCAGCAGCGAAGAGTCACCGACGCAAGAGCCACCGGCGCAGCCGCCGCAACAGCAACCCACGGGCGGGCAGACGCAGCAGCCGTCGCATCACCACCATTTGCCGCAGCTGCCGCCGGTGATCACCGTTCCGGGGGTGCCGAATCCGGTCACGGTGCCCCCCGGGCTGCGGTAGCGAGTCGGTGGCAGCCTCGATCACGGTTGCGCCGCGCAGCGCGGGCGAAGCCCTACACTCGCTGCAATCCACGGTCGCTGCGGTGAGGGCGACCGCGCGAGGGCAACGGGACAACTGACACAGGGGTGCAGCAGATGAGCGAATCGCTCGGGCTATCGATCGGGGTGGCCAACCTGGTCGCCGCCCGCGCGGGCAGCGCTCCGATAACCCGCAGCTCGGTGGTCACCCTGTTCGAACAGCGACCTACCGAAGTCGGCCTGCCGGAAGAGAATCCGAATCTGACCGAACCCGGACTGGTGCTGCGGGGATTCGTCGAACGCGTCGGCGACCGCGCGCCATTGGTGGCGGCCGACGGCACCAAATACCTCGGCGCGGCGCTGACGGTCGAGGCGATCGAGGCCATGGCTCGCGCGGTCGGCTACGGGACACCGATCACCATCGCGGTGCCCGCCTACTGGTCCCACGACCAGTTCACGGCGCTGCGTGAGGAGTTCTTCGCGCAGTCGGACCTGGCGCGCGGCGGGGTGGCGCCCATGCTGGTTTCCGATGCCACTGCCGCGCTCGCGGCGCTGCGCGGCACGCCGGGCTTCAGGGCCGACGGCGTTATCGCCTTGTGCGACTTCGGCGCGGGCGGCACCACCGTCACGTTGATGGACGCCAAGGCCGGCTTTGCGTCCGTCGGCCCGGCCGCGCGGTACACCGATTTCTCCGGCGACGCGATCGATCAGCTCATCCTGGACCACCTGCTGGCCTCCGACGTCAGCACCGCCATGCTGGGCGGCACCGCGCGGGTCGGCCCGCAGGCCCGCCTGCTCGGCGCATGCCGGCGCGCCAAGGAGCAGCTGTCGACGGCCGCGGTGAGTACGATCGCCGGGGCTTCCGGTGAGGGTGCCCAGCTCTCCCGCACCGAATTCGACCAACTGCTCTCCGCGCCGCTGGACCGGTTCCTCTCATTTGTCGAGGAGTCGTTGCGCCGCAACGCGATTCCGAACGCAGGGCTGAGCGCCGTGGCGATAGCCGGCGGCGGTGCGAACATCCCGTTGCTCAAAGCGCGCTTGTCGCAGCGCTTCGGGGTGCCGGTGCACAGCACCGTGCAGCCGGCGCTCAGCGCCGCCCTCGGCGCGGCGGTGCTCGGCCCGCACTATACGTCGGGAGGAGCTCCGACCGCCGCGGCCGCCGCCGTGGAAACACCGACCGAACTGGTCGGCACCGCCGGGCTCGACATGACCCAGGCCGCATGGGGGGCCCAGGCCACCGACGTGGACGACGCCCTGGCGTGGTCGCAGGACGCCGACAACGACGAGCCGGTGCCCTATACCGGACGCGACGCCACCGGCGAATATGCCAACGAGGCAAGGGAATTCGACGGCGCGACCGGCAGCCGCTACGCTGCCCCCCAGGCGCGACTGCCCTGGTACAAACGCACGGCGCTGGTGTTGAGCGTGGCGGGGGCGGCCGCGGCGGTGCTGGTGGCCCTGATCCTGGCGATCAACCTGTTGTCGACCAAGTCAACGCCGGTCAGTCCCACGTCGCCGCCTACCCAGCCCCCGCAAACGGTGACCATCACCGGGCCGAACGACAGCACCACCGTCACCGTGATCCCGGCGCCGCCGCCGTCCACCGAGCCGTCGGCCACCACCACGACGCCGGGGCCGGCGCCGTCGACGACGACGACCACCACCACGGCGCCGCCGAGCACGACCACAACCACGACCGCCGCGCCCACCACGACGTCGCAGGCGCCCACCACAACGTCGCAGACGGCCACCACCGCCGCGCCGACGACCACGCGCGGGTGGCCCCTGCCGCCCATCTTCGGGCGCTGACGCACCAGACACGGATGGCCGCCAAGCGGTGGCCGTCGAAGGGCCATTCAGCGAAGCATGGTGGCGCTCATCACTTCGGCGAGCGTCGCGTCTTAAGTTAGGGCAGCCTTTCTCGCGCTGAAAGCCGCAAAGATGTAACTATGAGCGGGGCTTTAGCAGGCAAATAAGCACAGCCGAATTTATCTATGCATTGGGGAGACCTTCTGTGACAACGCAGATGCTCATCAGGCTGATCGTGGGCATGGGCATGACGCTGGTCGTGGCCGCACTCGCCGCACGGCGTGTCCTGTGGCTGTTCAAGCTGATCACGTCCGGCAAGCCGGCCCCGGGTCACACCGACGATCCCGGCAAACGCGTCTGGGCAGAGGTGTCCGAAGTATTCGGTCAGCGCAAGCTGTTGAAGTGGTCCATCCCCGGGCTGGCGCACTTCTTCACCATGTGGGGCTTCTTCATTCTGCTCACGGTCTACATCGAGGCCTACGGTCTGCTTTTCCAGGACAACTTCCACATCCCGATCATCGGGCGCTGGGACGCACTCGGCTTCCTGCAGGACTTCTTCGCGACCGCGGTCTTCCTGGGCATCGTCACCTTCGCCATCATCCGGCTGATGCGCAGCCCGAAGGAGATCGGGCGCCAGTCACGGTTCTACGGCTCGCACACCGGCGGTGCCTGGCTGGTGCTGTTCATGATCTTCAACGTCGTCTTCACCTACGTGTTCGTGCGCGGAGCAGCGGTCAACAACGGCACGCTGCCCTACGGCAACGGCGCCTTCCTGTCCCAGCTGTTCGGCGCCATCCTGCGACCGCTGGGCCAGCCCGCCAACGAGATCATCGAAACGACCGCGCTGCTGCTGCACATCTTGGTAATGCTCGCGTTCCTGATCATCGTGCTGCACTCCAAGCACATGCACATCTTCACGGCGCCGATCAACGTCATCTTCAAGCGGCTGCCCAACGGCCTCGGCCCGCTGCTGCCGCTCGAACACGACGGCAAGCCGATCGACTTCGAAAACCCGCCCGACGACGCCGAATTCGGTCGCGGCAAGATCGAGGACTTCAGCTGGAAAGCCGCGCTCGACTTCGCCACCTGCACCGAGTGCGGGCGCTGTCAGTCGCAGTGCCCGGCGTGGAACACCGGCAAGCCGCTCTCGCCCAAGCTCGTCATCATGGACCTGCGCGACCACTGGATGGCCAAGGCGCCCTACATCCTGGGCAGCAAGGAATCTCCGACCGAAAGCACCCCGGAGGGCGGACTCGGCGACAAATTGGCCGGCGAAGAGCACGCCGAAGCGCACCACGTCCCGGAGTCCGGCTTCGGCCGCGTGATGGGTTCCGGGCCGGAGCAGGCCACCCGTCCGCTGGTGGGGACCGAGGAACAGGGCGGCGTCATCGACCCGGACGTCTTGTGGTCCTGCGTGACGTGCGGCGCCTGCGTCGAACAGTGCCCGGTGGACATCGAGCACATCGATCACATCGTCGACATGCGGCGCTACCAGGTGATGATGGAGTCGGAGTTCCCCTCCGAGCTGTCCGTGCTGTTCAAGAACCTGGAGACCAAGGGCAATCCGTGGGGCCAGAACGCCTCGGACCGCACCAGCTGGATCGACGAGGTCGACTTCGACGTGCCGGTCTACGGCGAGGACGTCGACAGCTTCGACGGCTACGAGTACTTGTTCTGGGTGGGTTGTGCCGGCGCTTACGACGACAAGGCCAAGAAGACCACCAAGGCCGTCGCCGAGCTGCTGGCGATCGCCGGCGTGAAGTACCTGGTGCTGGGCACCGGCGAGACCTGCAACGGCGACTCCGCCCGTCGCTCGGGCAACGAGTTCCTGTTCCAGCAGCTGGCCGCCCAGGCCGTCGAGACCCTGGACGGCCTTTTCGAGGGCACCGAGACCGTCGACCGCAAGATCGTCGTCACCTGCCCGCACTGCTTCAACACCCTGGGCCGCGAGTACCGCCAGCTCGGCGCGAACTATTCGGTGTTGCACCACACCCAGCTGCTCAACCGGCTGATCCGGGACAACAAACTGGTGCCGGTGACGCCGGTGTCGCAGGACATCACCTATCACGACCCCTGCTACCTGGGCCGGCACAACAAGGTCTACGAGGCGCCGCGCGAGCTGATCGGGGCCGCGGGAGCGACCCTGACCGAGATGCCGCGGCATGCCGAGCGCAGCTTCTGCTGTGGCGCCGGCGGCGCGCGGATGTGGATGGAAGAACACATCGGCAAGCGCATCAACCACGAGCGCGTCGACGAGGCGCTGGCCACCGGGGCCGCCACGATCGCCACGGGTTGCCCCTTCTGCCGGGTGATGGTCACCGACGGTGTCAACGACCGCCAGGAGGAAGCCGGACGCAGCGGCGTCGAGGTGCTCGACGTCGCCCAGATCCTGCTCGGGTCCCTCGAGTACGACAAGGCCACGCTGCCGGAGAAGGGCACGGCCGCCAAGGAGGCCGAGAAGCGGGCGGCTGAGGCGCCCAAGGCCTCGTCAGCCACGGTTGAGGCGCCGGCCGAAGCACCCGCCAAGGCCGAAGCACCCGCCAAGGCCGAAGCACCCGCCAAGGCCGAGGCCGCGCCGAAGTCCGAGGCCACCGCGGCTCCCGCCGCGCCCGCTAAAGGGCTGGGCATCGCCGGCGGCGCGAAGAAGCCCGGCGCCAAGAAGGCCGCCCCGGCCGCCGAGCCGGCGAAGGCCGAGGCGCCGGCCGACGGCGGAGAAGCCAAGGCATCCGCCGCACCGGCGAAGGGCCTGGGTCTGGCCGCCGGCGCCAAACGGCCCGGCGCCAAGAAGTCCGCCCCGGTTGCCGCGGCCAAGGCCGAGGCAACCGCGGACGCGACCCCTGAAGCGGAGACCGAGACCAAAACCGAAGCCAAGGCATCCGCCGCCCCGGTCAAGGGCCTGGGCATCGCCGCGGGCGCCAAACGGCCCGGCGCCAAGAAGTCGGCACCGGCGGCGGCCCCCAAGACCGAGGAGCCCAAGGCCGAGGAGCCCAAGGCCGAGGCTGCGCCCGCCGGCCCGGCGGACGCCGAACCCGAGCCGGCGCCGAAGGCCGAGCCGGCAGAGCAGACCGACGGCGACGGCGCACCGTCGCAGCCACCGGTCAAGGGCCTGGGCATCGCCCGTGGGGCGCGTCCCCCCGGGAAGCGGTGACCTGCATCGTTGCGGCTTCGTAGCAAATATCAGTGGACAGTGATGGCACCATTGGTGGTGTGACCACCCATCAGCTGCCTCTGCACGCGTCGGCTCATCACCGGCCGCAGCGCAGTTTCGCGCAGTCGTCGAAGCTTCAGGACGTCCTGTACGAAATCCGCGGGCCGGTGCACGCACACGCCGCGCGGCTGGAGGCCGAGGGGCATCGCATTCTCAAGCTCAACATCGGCAACCCGGCGCCGTTCGGCTTCGAGGCTCCCGACGTGATCATGCGCGACATGATCCAGGCCCTGCCGTACGCCCAGGGATACTCCGACTCGCGGGGCATCCTGCCCGCCCGCCGGGCGGTGGTCACCCGCTACGAGGTGATCGACGGATTCCCCCGCTTCGACGTCGACGACGTCTATTTGGGCAACGGGGTGTCCGAGCTGATCACCATGACGCTGCAGGCCCTACTCGACAACGGCGACGAGGTGCTGATCCCGTCGCCGGACTACCCGCTGTGGACGGCGTCGACCTCCCTTGCGGGCGGCACGCCGGTGCATTACCTGTGCGACGAGACGCAGGGCTGGCAGCCGGACATCGCCGACATGGAGTCCAAGATCACCGACCGCACCAAGGCGCTGGTGGTGATCAACCCGAACAACCCGACCGGCGCGGTTTACACCAGCGAAGTGCTCACCCAGATCGTCGATCTGGCGCGCAAGCACGAGCTGCTGCTGCTCGCCGACGAGATCTACGACAAGATCCTTTACGACGACGCCAAGCACATCAACCTGGCCACGCTGGCGCCGGACATGCTGTGCCTGACGTTCAACGGCCTGTCCAAGGCCTACCGGGTGGCCGGCTATCGGGCCGGCTGGCTGGCGATCACCGGGCCCAAGGACCACGCCAGCAGCTTCATCGAGGGCATCAACCTGCTGGCGAACATGCGGCTGTGTCCCAACGTTCCGGCGCAGCACGCGATTCAGGTGGCCCTGGGCGGTCACCAGAGCATCGACGACTTGGTCCTACCGGGCGGGCGGCTGCTCGAGCAGCGCGACGTCGCGTGGACCAAGCTGAACGAGATCCCGGGGGTGTCCTGCGTCAAGCCCGCCGGCGCGCTCTACGCGTTTCCTCGGCTTGACCCCGAGGTCTATGACGTCGAAGACGACGAACAGCTCGTCCTCGACCTGCTGCTGCAGGAGAAGATTTTGGTCACCCAAGGCACCGGTTTCAATTGGCCGGCACCGGATCACCTGCGCATCGTGACGCTGCCGTGGGCCCGCGATCTGGCGGCCGCGATCGAGCGGCTGGGCAACTTCCTCGTCGGCTATCGGCCGTAAGCATCCGCGCGGCCGCCTCTACGGTGGAGCGGGTGACGCACTCCCACTCGCACAGCATGGCCCGCTCATCGGAGGGCCCGTCCGGGGTCGATCCGTTGCCCGCCAGGATCGTCGTCGGGTTATTGGTCGCTATCGGCGTGGCAGTAGCCGTCGGCGCGATCGTGCTCTGGCCCAGCCGCCAGCACGTCGACATCCCGATGCCGCTGCAGAACGCGGCGGGCGGCGCGGTGAGCACGCAGGCCGGGCACGTGCTGTCCAGCGCGGTGGGCGACTGCGGCAGCCCTTCGGCCAGCCAAGTCCTCACCGGCGCGCCGCAGCAGGCCCTGCCCGGCGCGGGACGGTGCGTTTTGACCCAGGTCTCGATCGATTCCGGACCCAATGCCGGGGCCCAGACACTACTGGAGTCCTCCCCTGGCCCCGGCCAACCGAAATTCGCGGTGGGCGACCACATTCGACTCGTCCGTCAGGTCGACGATCAGGGCGCGACCAGCTATGCGTTCTACGACTTCGAACGTGGTTGGGCGCTAGGCGGTTTGGCGATCGCGTTCGCGGTGGTGATCGTGGCCGTGGCGCGCTGGCGCGGGCTGCTCGCGCTGGTGGGCATCGTGGTCGCGTTCGTGGTGCTGGTGACGTTCCTACTGCCGGCGCTGCGCGACGGCGCACCGGCTGTTCCGGTGGCGCTGGTGGCGGCGGCGGCGATCCTGTACGCGGTCATCTATCTCGCGCACGGGGTGAACCTGCGGACCAGCGCCGCACTGCTGGGCACCCTGTCGGCGCTGCTGTTGGCGGCCGGATTATCATGGGCGGCAATACAACTGGCGCACTTGACCGGTTTATCGGACGAACAGAACAGCACCGTCAGCGCGTATCTGGGCAGCGTGTCGATCAGCGGCCTGCTGCTCGCCGGCTTCATCATCGGGTCGTTGGGTGTGCTCAACGATGTGACGGTGACCCAGGCCTCGACGGTGTTCGAGCTCGCCCACCTCGGCGGCTCGCGGCGGGCGATCTTTGTGGGCGCGATCCGGGTCGGCCGCGATCACATCGCCAGCACGGTTTACACGCTGGTGCTGGCCTACGCCGGCAGTTCGCTGCCGCTGCTGTTGCTGTTCAGCGTCGCCAACCGCTCGTTGACCGACGTGCTGACCAGCGAGAGCGTGGCGATCGAGATCGCCCGCTCGGCGGTGGGCGGCATGGCGCTGGCGCTGTCGGTGCCGCTGACGACGGCAATCGCCGCGGTGCTTGCCAAACCTAAAATCGACTCCGCTCCAACAGGTCCAGCAGATAGCCGCCGTAGCCGGACTTGAGCAAGCCCTGTGCGCGCTCGGCCAGCTCGTCGTCGGTGATCCAGCCGCGCCGCCACGCCACTTCCTCTGGGACGCTGACCTTCAGGCCCTGCCGCCGCTCCAGGGTGCGCACGAAATCGCTTGCGTCCAGCAGCGAGTCGAACGTCCCGGTGTCCAGCCACGCGGTGCCGCGGGTCATCACCTCGACCGAGAGCCTGCCCCGGCTCAGGTAGATCTGGTTGACCTCGGTGATCTCGTATTCACCGCGTGCCGATTTCTTCAGGCCCTTCGCGATTTCGACCACGTCGTTGTCGTAGAAGTACAAACCCGGCACCGCGTAGTTGGATTTCGGCGTCTTGGGCTTCTCCTCCAATGACAGCGCCCTACCGTCATCGCTAAACTCGATGACGCCGTATGCCGATGGGTTGGCGACCCAGTACGCGAAAACCGCTCCCCCGCTGACGGATTGGAATCGACTCAGGCTGGTGCCCAGGCCCGGGCCGTAGAAAATGTTGTCTCCCAACACCAAAGCCACCGGCTCGTTCCCGATGTGCCCGGCGCCCAGGACGAATGCCTGGGCCAGACCATCGGGCCGTTCCTGCGTCACATAGCTGATGTTGACCCCGAACTGCGAGCCGTCGGCCAGCAGTCGCTGGAATCCGGGCGCGTCGTGTCGAGTGGTGATCACCAGGATGTCGCGGATGCCGGCCATCATCAGGGTGGACAGCGGGTAGTAAACCATCGGTTTGTCGTAGACCGGCAGCAGCTGCTTACTGATGCCCGTGGTGATCGGATGCAGGCGAGTGCCCGATCCGCCCGCCAGGATGATTCCGCGCATTGGATGGCTCCTGATGCCTTGGTCTGCCCTATTCGACGGCGTCGGACTCGGTCAGCTCGGTCGCCGCCAGCGCCGTCGCCAAGCTGTCGTGCCGGAAAACGGAGGTGACATGGTCGCGCACAACGCGAAATGCCAGCGCGTCGGCGCCCGCCCCCGAGCCGTCAGGGCTGCCCAGTTTCTGTTCGGCGACGACGACGCCGTCGTGCACATACATCTGGCCGAGCTGCGCGGGAGACCGGTGCGAGGTAGCCCAGTTACGCAGCGCTTGGTGGCCCTGCGCGGCTCCGTGCGCGTCGCCGATCTCGATGTCCTCGCTGGACAGGGACTCCAGGGTGGCCAGGTCAGAAGAGTTCAGGGCGTCGTGCCATGCCAGTACGGTGGCGATCTCCGATGTGGTCATGGTGTGCAAATTACCGTGCGGCTCCCCGGCTAGAGAGGAGTACGGGCCAACCAGCGCTCCCACACGGCGTCGTCACCGAACAGCTCGACGCCCGTCTCGGCCAGCGGCCGGCGGCGCAGTATCGCCAGCAGCAACTCGGTCGCGCCACCGCGCAGCGCGGCGCTGCCCTTGCCGTGCTGATGCGACCAGGCGATCCGGCCCTGCTCGACGCCGATCGTCCACTCGCCGTCGTCGCCCAGCCCGGCATCGGTGGCGTGCAGATGCAGGGTGTCGCCCTCCTCCAGCGGAAGCGGCGTCCCTTCGCCACCCGCCTGGATCGCCACCCGCTCCAGCCATTCGGTGATGCCGTCGGCGGCCACGGCGGGTTCCAGGGTGAAGTCGCGGCTCAGCGCGATCGCGGCGTCGGCGCGGTGCACCGCGACCTCGTGCAACCGGCGCCGGACCCACCAGTTCGCCGCGCGCGAACCCAGGAAGGTCCAGACCGGCGTTTCCACCCCGGTCAGCTCGACGGCGTCGATCAGCCGCTGGGCACCGCCGTGCAGCCAGGCGATCGCTCCGGCCGGATCGGGCGGCGGCTTACCGCCTTCCACCGTGCGGGGATCGAGGTAGCTATCGAGTCGCTCGCGCACGATCTGCGCCGCCCAGCGATCGCCGCGGCCGACGTGACGGAACAGTTGCCGCAGGGTCCAGCCCGGGCAGGTCGGCACGGGCGTCGACTCATCGGCGTCCTGAAAAAGCTCTGCGAATGCCCGATTCTCGTCGAGGAATGCGCCGGCGAAGTCCACGCCGGTCACGCTACCCGCACGGCGTGCCCGCCGGCGCTTTGCCGCTGTGACTTGAGCGCGTTGGGTCGACAGTGCAGTCTTACTAACGAATACGGGTCGGGAGGAGTGCTGGGGTGGATCGCCAAGGGCTCGCCGCCGATTGGGACAGTGGGATCGCACCGGCCGTAGGCGGGCTGCAGGACAACGCCACAGCCCGGGGCCTGCAGCTGGACTACTCGATCGAGTCGCTGCGCGCTGTGGAGTCCGTGATACGAACCCTGTTCGACGAACCGGAATACGTGTTGCACGCCGAGGAACGTCCGCTCGTCCAGGCGTTGATGGCCTACGTCGGGCTTTCCCTGATACGTCTCACCGGCGGGCGCTGGGACTGGGATGACGAACCGGGCTTCGCGCAGCGGGCCCGTCCGGCGCTGGCCGACGCCCCGCTTGCCGAAGCGGTCGCCACCCCGATCTGGACGTGGCCCGATGCCGAAGACGCCGCGCCCGGGATTCCCGTCGCGGTCCCGGGCGACGGGCTGGGCCTCGAACCCGTTTCTCCATTGCATCTGTTGCTGGCGACGGTCGCGGACCGACCGGAAGATGACAGCGGGCCGGTGGCGCGAACCTACTCCGCTTGGAGAGCGAAGGTGTCCACCGCACCGAAGCCCGGGGTACCGGGTATCGATATCTTCGATTCGCCTACTGCCTCAACGGAATTGGATTCCTGGCTGACCGCACGCCAGCAAGAATTTGCCGGGTGGGCCAGCCGCTACCCCGGCACTTGGGATTACAGTCCCGATAGCATCGACGCCGTCACCGAGCTGGCTTTCAAGCTCACTCCGACCACTGACGAATTCAACGATCCGGCCAACGCAGACTTCGTCGAGGGCGCCTCCTGGTACGTGGGTGAGGTGCTGCTGCGCAGCGTGGGGGTACGTTGGGCGCATCGCCCCCACATGGCGGCGCGCGACGGAGCCCCGGCGGTCGCGGGTTATCAGGTGCAGACGAGCGACGACTCCGACACGGCATCGCCGTTCCGGTTATTGCGCCTCAGCCTCACGACAAAAGAGCACGAGGCGCGCGGACTTCACGATGAGTGGGTCGACTAATCGCAGAACCACCGGCCATGCGGGTCTAGTACAACTACATGACTTGAGCGCGTTGGGTCGACAGTGCAGTCTTACTAACCAATACGGGTCGGGAGGAGTACTGGGGTGGATCGCCAAGGGCTCGCCGCCGATTGGGAGAGTGGGATCGCACCGGCGGTAGCCGGGCTGCAGGACAACGCCTCAGAGCGCGGCCTGCAGCTGGACTACTCGATCGGATCGCTGCGCGCTGTGGAGTCCGTGATACGAACCCTGTTCGACGAACCGGAACACGTGTTGCACGCCGGGGAACGGCCGCTAGTTCAGGCATTGATGGGCTATATCGGGCTTACCCTGATACATCTCACCGGCGGGCGCTGGGACTGGGACGACGAACCGGGCTTTGCACAGCGGGCCCATCCGCCGCTGACCGACGCCCCGCTTGCCGAAGCGGTCGCCACCCAGAACTGGACGTGGCCCGATGCCGAAGACGCCGCGCCCGGGATTCCCGTCGCGGTCCCGGGCGACGGGCTGGGCCTCGAACCCGTCTCCCCATTGCACCTGTTGCTGGCCACAGTCGCGGACCGACCGGAAGATGACAGCGGGCCGCTGGCGCGCACCTACTCCGCATGGCAAGCAAAGGTCACCACCCCGCCGAAGCGCGGGGTGATCGGCATCGACATCTACGACAGTCCAGCCGCATCAACCGAATTGGACGCATGGCTCGCCGCGCGCCGGCGAGATTTTCCCGCTTGGGGAACCCGTTATCCGGGCACGTGGGACAACAGCCCGGAAAGCATTGACGCGCTCACCGAATTGACACACAGCGTCACGCCGACCGTGGATAGTCTTTACGACCCGGCCAACGCGGACTTCGTCGATGGCGCGACGTGGTACCTGGGCGAGATGTTGTGCCGCGCCGATCCTGCCCGCTGGGTGGACCGTCCACAGATGGTGCGAGACGGCGAGCCCGCCCTCGTCGGCTATCACATTCAAACCAATGACGAAGCCGCCACTACAAACCCGTTCCTGCTGCTGGAATTGTGCCTGACGACGGGGCAACCAAAGGCGCGAAGCGTTTACGACAAGTGGGTGGGTCACGGGGAGGCGCAATCGTGAAGGCAGCATTCCGAGGGCTCATCGCTGCGCTGCTGTTGGTCTGCTTTGCGTTCCACGCTCTTCCGGTCGCCCACGCGAATTACGGGGGTTACGGCGATTGCGACCCCGGGGTCCCCATGCCCGGCTACGACGCGACGCAGATGGCTCCGCCCGGCGAAATGCACACCTATGATTACGACCCCTTGAGCCCGGAAGTTCGTAACGCTCAAGAGCCTTCGCGAGCCGAACTCGCCGACATCGACGACAAGGGCGCGGTGCGCGGAAACGCGGACACGTTGCAGGGCATGAAAGCGCGCTGGAAGAAGTACGTCCTTGCCGGCGGCCCCAAGCCATGGGACAAGTGGAAAAAGGCCTACATCAACGTGCTCCAGAACCGTCGCGTCGGTCCGGCCTTCGAGAAGTTTATTTTCGAAGGTTGGGAGCTGGACAAGTTGCCGCCCGAAGCCGGCTGGCAGACCAATAAGCAACTGCCCAAAAACATTTCGCCGAACGGTCCCGTCTTCGACATCTTCAACATCGCCGACAGTGTTCCGGTCTCGAAATGGCTCATGATCGAAGCCAAGTCCGGCACCACGCTGGGTGCGCACGCCCGCAACCAATTCGTCGATCACGTCAAGAGAATGGGACAGCTCGGCTCGTCGCTCATGGTGATGTTCGCGGGCAGGCCCACCGACGCGACGCAGCGGTGGATGAAGCAAACGATCGACGATCTGAGGGCCGCCGGCGTCAAGATGCCTCCGGCGTTCTGTGCTCGCTATACACCGGCCAAGCCTCAGGAGAGACAGGATCCGGGTTCGGCGGCGGGCAATTCGGCTCCGCGACCCGCGCCGGATCCTGTTCTGGATGAATCGGCGGATTCGCCCGAGGACCAAGCGCTCGAGGACCAGATAGCAAGTGGGCTCGAGGCGGAGGACAACCCGACCGAGCAGCAGACGCCCGCGCAGGCACCGACCAACGCGCCGATGCCGGTTGGTGCAAATCCAGCACCGGTGCCGCAAGCACCGGCTCCCGCGCCGCAAGCACCCGTCCCCGCTCAGCCCCCGGCGCTGCCGGCACCACAGGCACCCGCGGCTCCCGCGCCACCACGTCTGCCCGCACCGGCCCTACCGGCGCCACAACTACCCGCGGCGCCCGCACCACCGCGCCTGCCCGCGCCCGCCCTACCCGCACCACGCCTGCCGGCGCCCGCGTTACCCGCGCCACCGCGCCTGCCCGCACCGGCCCTACCGGCGCCACAACTACCCGCGGCGCCCGCACCACCGCGCCTGCCGGCGCCCGCGCTTCCCGCTCCCGCGCCCGCGGTACCCGCTCCCGCCGCGCCCGTGCCGGTCTCGGCATCGCCTGGTCTCGGCGGCATCGACTTCACCTCGCTGGAGATGCGTTACGTCACCGACTCCGTCAACGGAAAACCGGCCATGCAGTACGCGTTCAGCGCGAACACCCTGCCGGCCACGGAGACCTCCTACGGTGGGCGACGCAACGCGAAGATGGCATTGGACGCCTTTTATGTCTGGCTGGCACTGCCGCCGCAGAATTTCTGGGTGAACCTCAAGCCCACCGAACCTGACCGCATCATCGAGGCCGCATTCGGCCGGACCGAAGCCGGCGAGGTGCTGCTCGAGGCAGACCTGGAAATGAAACTGGTGTCCGCCCGACTGCAGAAGACCGACACCGAACTCGGTCGTCGTTTCGTCGACGCCATGCAGGGCAACAAATGCTATCTGGGTAGGCGGTTATGGATCGTGCCGCAACCGGCCGAAGTCCACGAAGACGGCGACCAGCTCTACATTCTCGACACGCCGCTCACGGTGAAGATCGGGACGGATCAAAGCGACGTCACTCCGGGCACAGACCTGTGCCAAGACCAGGATCCGGCGGTCACGGACCACAACGGTCAGCTGTACCAGCAGATGATCATGCCCGCGCTCATCGACGCGGTGAATCACAACCCTGATTTCGCCGACCTGCGCCGGGTCTACACCAGTCGGGTGGCGGCCGAGTGGTACCGAAAGCGCAACGCCAACAAGCCAACTCAGTACGCGAAGCTCATCGACTCCGGGAACATCGACGACCTGACGGTGCCATGGGATCCGCGCGCGGTGTGGGAGCGTTATCTGGATTCCACAAAGCACCCCGAGCCTACATTCAGCTGGACCGACGCCAAGGGGACAACGTGGACACGGTCTTGGGGCGGAGTCGATTTCAGTAAGGTGGAGACGCACGACATCGGCGCGCCGGAGTTCACCCAGAAGTACGACGCGGTGGCAAAGACAGCGGGGCCTTCGATCATCGGCCCGCTGGTCCAGGACAACGCGAAGCAGGTGTGGTTGGGCAACGTGGTCACCTCGGTACCGTTGGACCAGATCTGGCCGTCGAAGCTGAGCCCGTGGGTGCCATTCGTGGCTCCGGCAACGGCGCCGTCAAAGCCGTTGTTCTACTTGGTGATTCTGCCCGCGGTGGCCTGGCTGGGCGGCGGCGGATATCTCCTCTGGCGCCGACGACGACCGGCTGGGGTGCGCTGACATGGCCGGCCCGCAACATCCAGACCAGCACGCGGCGGGGTCCGACCCGTTCGGTGGCGATCCGTTCGGCAACACCGCATCCGACCCGTTCGGCGCCGATCCGTTCGCTGGCCCCGGCTCCGATCCGTTCGGCCGGAGCGAAGCCACCGCCTGGCTCCAACAGCAGGCCCACAGCGCGCCGCCGCCCCCGGCGGCTCCCCGTCGCGCACGCCCTGCGTCGCAAGCACTTCCGCCACCACCGGCAGCGCCCGCGCGGTCGAACCCGGCGCCACAGGCCGTCGACTCTTCCAAGCTGCCGGACACCGTGGCGTTCGCCAGTTGGTTGTTCGCGGGCATCGGCGCGGTCATGCTGACGCTGGCCATCGCGGTCGCGATGGCCATCCCCGAATTCGACTGGTACTACGGCAGCCACACCTGGCTTGCGCTGTCAGCGGCGGCGGCCGGCGTGCTGCTCGGTGCGGCGATCATCTGGCAGGCGATCCGGATCGTCAGGCATCGACGTCTCGCTCGGCCGGTCGCCGTGCTCGCGTGCGGGCTGACCTTGGCGCTCGCCGCATTCGGGCTCATCGTCGGACCCGGCAGTGCGGTGGCCTGGTTCACTCACCTGACGCAGGCGGGCGCTATCACCGCGGCCGTCACCGCGGTCGCCACCGGCGTCCTGCTATTCCTGCCCGCGTCCAACGCATACCTGCACCGGGACGCCCACAAGCCGCCTCCCCCTCCGACTTTCGCCGAGATAGTGAACGCGGCGCAGCACGGACCGACAGCCACGGCGCCACCCCAGCATCCACCGGCAAGCAACCGGGCCCCCACACCGCAGCATCCACCGGCAAGCAACCCGGCGCCCCCACCCCGGCCCGCCGATTTCGACCCGTTCTCCTAGGGCCGCGGGGCGCCCAGCCGGTATACCCGCCAGCCCGCCCGCTGCCAGCCGGCGGCATCCAGGCAGTTGCGGCCATCCACGATGACGCGGGCCCGCACGCGGTCGGCCAGGACGTTCGGGTCCATGTCGACGAACTGGCGCCACTCGGTGAGCACCAGCACCGCATCCGCGCGTTCGCAGGCCTCTTCGACCGACACGGCGTAGTTCAGCGTCGGGAACAGGCGCTGCGCGTTGTCGAGGGCCTTGGGGTCAAAGACATTCACCGCCGCGCCGTTGAGCTGCAGCTGGCCCGCGACGTTAAGCGCGGGTGAGTCACGCACATCGTCGGATTCGGGCTTGAACGCCGCGCCGAGCACCGCGATGTTGGCGCCCAGCAGCGAGCCACCACAGGCCGCGCTGGCCAGTTCCACCATCCGGGTGCGGCGGCGCATGTTGATGCTGTCCACCTCGCGCAGGAACGTCAACGCTTGGTCGGCGCCCAGCTCGCCCGCGCGCGCCATGAACGCCCGAATGTCCTTGGGCAGGCAGCCACCGCCGAAACCCAAACCGGCATTGAGGAATTGGCGTCCGATCCGGGGGTCGTAGCCGAGCGCATCCGCCAGGAGGCTGACGTCGGCGCCAGCGGCCTCGCATACCTCGGAAATGGCGTTGATGAACGAAATCTTCGTCGCCAGAAAGGCATTGGCGGAAACCTTGACCAGCTCCGCGGTCTGCAGATCCGTCACCATAAACGGCACCCCGGCCTCGAGCAGCGGCCCGTACAGCTCACGAACGGCGGCCTCGGCGCGGGTCGAATCCGGGTTGACACCCAGCACGATCCGGTCCGGATTGAGGGTGTCTTGCACCGCGTAACCCTCGCGCAAAAACTCTGGATTCCAGGCGATTTCGACGTCGACACCATGCGGTGCCAGCGCGGCGGCACGCTGGTTCAGTTCGGCCGCGGTGCCCACCGGAACGGTCGACTTGCCAACCAGCACCGCCGAAGTCGTCAACCGCGGCACCAGCGCGTCGATGACGGCGTAGACATGGCGCAGGTCGGCGCCGTATTCGCCCTTCTTCTGCGGGGTGCCCACGCCCAGGAAATGCACGTCGGCGAAGCCGGCCGCCATGTCGTAATCGGTGGAAAAGCGCAGCCGGCCCGCAGCCAGGTTCTCCCTCAACAGCTTTCGCAGGCCGGGCTCGTAGAAGGGGATGTCACCCCCGGCGAGCTTGGCCACCTTGCCGGGGTCGATATCGATCCCGAGCACGTCGTGTCCCAGTGCCGCCATCCCAACCGCGTGGGTGGCGCCGAGGTAACCCGTGCCGAACACGGTGCATCGCATACGTCCGGTGTAGGCGGCTGCGATGAGCTAAGTGCATCGCGGGGCTAAGCGGAAGGCAAACGGCAGATGACAGGTGGCGTCTGCGTCACGGATTACAGCCCGGGAATGCCCGGGATGCCAATGTGCGGGCCGCCGCCGCCGAATCCTCCGTGACCATGGCCGCCGCCGCCCCCGCGGCCGGGGAAACCGCCGCCGTCGTCCCCGTGGCCACCACCGCCGCCGTGCCCACCTCCCGGCGGCCCACCGAAGCCTGGCCCGCCGAGACCTGGAATTGGCAGCGGAATTGGTACCGGGACGGGCGCAACCGGCGGGGGTGCTGGCGGCGGTGCCGCCGGCACGGGCACAGGAGCGGGCGCGGGAGCCTCCGGCACTGGAGCGGGGGCGGGAGCCGCCGGCGCCGGAGCGGGTGCCTGCGGTGCGGCTTCGGGCGCAGGTGCCGGAGCCTGCGGAGCCGGGGCGGGTGCCGCCGGCGCGGGTGTCGGGGCCGCGGGAGCGGGAGCCGGCCGGGTGGGCGCGACGACAACGTTCTGGTTCGGGCTTGGCCGCACATTGGCTGTCGGCCGGATGGCGATGGCCAGCGACACGACCAGCGCCACGACGCCGATGACGAAGATCCCCGCCACCGCGGCCCCAACCGTCTTGAACGACCTGCGCTCGTTGTAGTCCGCTCCGACCAGTGCCGTCGCGGCGGTCTGCGAGCCGGTGAAGAACTCGTCCGGGTCGTCGGGCACGGCGCTGTACGCGAGCCCGTCCACGCCGGCCTGGCCCGGGGTCTCGAAGTAACCGGGTGCCACGGCCAGCGGGTCGATCGCACCGGTGCCGGGATCTTGCGCGTAGGCCAAGGCCGCGGTGGACGACGAGAACAAGGGCGCATGCGCAGACGCCAGGGCCGCGCCGCGGGCCAGTGCGGTGTCCGGTTCCTCGGGCGCCGTCAGCGGCAGGGTGGTCGCCGCCTCCAGGGCGGGCTTGATCAGCGGGATGTCGACGCCGGAGCCGACGACGAACACCGCATCCGGGCGCGTCTCCATGTGCTCCGCGCCGGAGATCAGACGAGTCAGCTCGGCTACGGCCGCCTCGTCGTCATCGGGCAGGACCTGCCGCCGGACGTCGGAAATGGATCCGTCCGCGCTGTCGACGACCGCCAGCGTCGCGGTGTCGGGCTCGATGTAGAGCAGTGCCGTCTGTGCGTAGTTGGTCCGATGGCCTACCGCCTGGGCAAGCGCCGCCGCGGCCAAAAAGGCCGAGACAAGCATCACATTTTCGACCTTGTGGGCGGCCAGCTTGTCGCGCAGCGCGGCGGCCTCGAGCGGGTCGGTGAACGTGACGCCGGTCGATGCCAGTTGATAGCCGCCTTCTGCTGCGCCCTGACGCGTGCCCAAGATGGCTGACACTACCTGGTCCGAGGCGGCTACCGTTGCTGCATCATCAGGCGCAGCGACGTCGAAGTTGTCTTCATCGACGGTCGCGCCGTCGCCATTTTCCCCCTCGACCAGCACCATCCGGACTGCGGTCGGCGCCATCGACACACCAAGTACGGTGTCCAAAGCTCCTCCAATAGTCGGTTGCTAGCCGTTCACGGTGGCGGCAGGCTCGTCGCACTTTGCGGTGACGCGAGACCTCTCCGAGATCCCACCGGTATTCCCCTAAAGACCCGATTTTACGCGCGTTCGGCACTCGGGCGGTGGCTCGGTGCCGGGCCCAGGCGCGGCTACGGGGACGGAATTTGAGTGCCGAAGTGGCGGTGCAGCCAATCCTCCCAGTGTTGATGGTCACCGGAGTGTGGCGAAGGTTGCGGCGGAGGCGGGGGCGCTTGGGGCGGCGCCACTGGAGCGTCCGTCGGCCGGGGTGGGCCGGGCGGGCCGGCATTGGGATTCTGCGGCGCGACGACGTTCGTGCCGACGTTCGGGCGCTGGTCCGCGTGCGGCCGGATACCGACGGCGAGCGCCAGCGCCAGCCCCAGGATGCCGGCGATGAAGACCATCGTGACGGCGGCGATCGTCAACACCGACTTGCGGCTGGGCTGCCGGCGCGACGGGGTGTCGGTAAGCCGGTGGTCGGAGACGGCGTCGCCTTCGGCGCTGTAGGCGCGTTCGGCCGCAGCCGCCGGGGAAGTCCGCGCGGCCGGGATCGATACCGTCCGCGGCGCTCCGAGGTTCGCGTTCGCCGCTGCCAACGAGGCGCCCCGCGCCAGGGCCATCTCGGGTTCCTCGGGTGTGGTCACCGACAGTGCGGTCGCCGCCTCGAGTGTGGGCTTGATCGACGGGATGTCGACCTCCGAGCCGACCAGAAACACCCCGTCCGGCCGCGCCCTCATCGACTCGGCGCCCGAGATCATCGCGGTCAGCTCCGCCAGCGCGGCGTCGTCGCTGCCGGGCAGCGGGTGCCGATGCAAGTCGGTGACCGTTCCGTCGGAGGTGTCGACGACCGCCAGGGTGGCGCTGGCCGGCTCGATGAGCAGTAACGCGGTTCGCGCCCAGTTGGTGGCGCTGCCCACGGCCTGCGCCAGCGCCGCGGCTGCCATGACCGCCGAGACCAGCATCACATTCTCAATCTTGCGTGCTGCCAACGCGTCTCGCAGCGCCGCCGCCTTGACGGGGTCGGTCCAGCTCACTCCACTGGATTTGAGCCGGTACCCACCCTGAGCAGCGCTGTCTCGCGTGCCGAGAATGGCCGCGACGATGTGATTTGCTGCGACAATGGGCGTTTCATCGTCGGCGACCGCAAAACCGTCCTGATCGACAGTCACCCCGCCGGCAGCTTCACCTTCGATGAGCACCATGCGGACTGTCTCAGGTGCCATAGACACGCCAAGTACGACGTCCACCGCTCCTCCAAATCGTCCAAATTGGTTGCTGCGCCATGCCGTACGGCTGCGTTGCCACCGCCTTGGGGTCCCGCGATTCGCGAGTCAGCCGGACTAATCACAGTTCTGGCCGCGGCCACACCCTAGTCCGCCACCCTAGCCCGACGGGTCAGACACGCGCGCGAACCGTGAACGCGCTATCGATGGCCGAATCCGTGACCACCACCGAAACCGTGGCCGCCGAATCCATGACCACCACCGAAACCGTGGCCACCGCCGAACGGTCCGTGACCCCCTCCGAACGGTCCGTGACCGCCGAATGGACCGTGACCGCCGAACGGTCCATGACCGCCCAAGGGGCCGTGACCCCCACCGCCACCGCCCAGGCCGGGCACCGGCAGCCGCGGCGGCGGAACGAACACGGGCGGCGGCAGGACCGGTGCGGGCGGAGCCGCGGGCGGCGCCGGCGCGACCGGGTGCGGCACAGCCAACGGCCGCGGCTGCGGCGGCGCGACTTTCGGTTGAGCCTGCACGGGCGGCGCCGGATTGGGCGGGGCCGGCGTGGGGGCTGGGGCGACGATGTTCTGGTTGGGACTGGGCCGCAGCGCGACGGTCGGACGGATGCTGATCGCCAACGCGATTTCCAGCGCCACCACCGCGGCGATGAAGATCACCGCGAGCGAGCTGCTGACCAGCAACACAGACTTGCGCCGACGCGCGCGTTCATCAAGGGCGATCATGGTTTTGGCGTCGGCGTCTTCGTCGCCCACGGCGCTGTACGCGACGTTGGTCGTGCCCTTGTCGGCGTCGGCGGCCAGGGTCGCGATGTGGCTGCGGTATTCGGGTTGATATGCGGCAAGCAGGCCGGGATGTTGTCCGGCGAGCGCCAGCGGGTCCACTTCGCCGGTGCCCGGGTCCAGCGCGTAGGCCAGGGCGGCCGTCGATGACGCGAACAGCGGCGCATTCGCTGAAGCCAGCGCGGCGCCTCGCGCCAGAGCCATCTCCGGCTCGTCGGGCACGGACAACTCGAGCGAGGTCGCGGCCTCCAGGACCGGTTTGATCATCGGAATGTCGACCCCGGAACCGACGAGAACCAGTCCTTGCGGGTGCGTTTCGAGCGCCTCGGCGCTGGACGCCATGTCGACGAGTTCGGCTACCGCTTGATCCTCGTCGTCCGCGAGCGTTCTGCGCCGCACCTCCGAGACCGAGCCGTCAGCGGTGTCGACCACGGCCAGGGTTGCACTGTAGGGCTCCACGAAGAGCAGGGCGGTGCGCTCGTAGTTGGTGGCGTCACCGACGGCCTGCGTCAGCGCGGCCGCGGCCATGAAAGCCGAGACCAGCATGACGTTTTCGACCTTGTGCGAGATCAGGGCGTCGCGCAGCATCGCCGCTTCGACGTGATCGGTCCACGTCACACCGGTCGAAAGCAGTTGGTAGCCGCCGTCGGCGGCGCCTTCCCGGGTGCCGAGGATCGCCGAGATCACTTCGTTGGGGGCGGTGCCGGGCAGAGCGGTGCGTTGCGTGTCGACGTCGAAATCGTCCTCGTCGACGGTGACCCCGTCGGCGCTTTCGCCTTCGACCAGCACCATGCGCACCTTCGTCGGCGTCATCGAGACGCCGAGCACGATGCCCACCACCGCTTACGCTCCTCCAACACCACTATTGAATCGATCACCAGTGATTTCGTGCCGATAGCAGAGGGCGGGCTGCGAGCCCACACACGATGCTGGGCTGATGAAATTCTGGCGGGTCTGGCGGCATTTTTTGACCAGCCTCAATACCCCGACCCTACTCGTGTGATCTCGACAGCGAGCGCGGAGCGCTGTGGGTTAGTTGGCAATCGGACTAGTGATGTCCGCCGCCACCGCCGCCGCCCCCACCGCTGTGGCCGCCGCCAAAGCCACCGCCGCCGCCGAAGCCCCCAAGACCACCGCCCCCACCGCTGTGGCCGCCACCGAAGCCCCCGAGACCACCGCCGCCACCAGGAGCCGGCGCATGACCGCCACCGAAACCGGGAAAACCGCCGGGGCCACCACCACCGGGAGCCGGCGCATGACCGCCGCCGAGGCCGGGAAAGCCGCCGGGGCCACCACCGAACCCGCCGAGACCGCCACCGCCGGGGCCACCTGCGGGAGGCGTGGGCACGTGACCGCCGCCCAAACCGCCCGGACCGCTACCGGGGACGGGAACGTGCCCACCACCCAAACCGCCGGGACCGTTTTCCCCAGGCGTGGGATTGTGGCCGCCGCCGTAGTTGCCGGGACCGGTCGGCTTAGGAGGGATGCCCTCGCCGGGGGGCGTCTGATGCGGCGGCGACTGCGGAACGGTGACCTTCGGCGGTGACTGCGGAACGGTGACCTTCGGTGGTGACTGCGGAACGGTGACCTTCGGCGGCGACTGCGGAACGGTGACCTGCGGTGGTGCCTGCGGAAGGGTGACCTGCGGCGGCTGGGGCAGGCGCACCGGCGGCTGGGGCTGCACCGGCTGTGGGATCGACAAACGCGGAGCCTCCAGCATCGGGGGACTCTCGACCGGGTTGGGAATCGGGATGCGGACGGGCACCGGAATCGGCACCGGAGCAACCACGACGGGAACCGGAGCAACCGGGGCCGCGGGCGGCGGAGGTGCCGCCGGCGGGGGAACGGCGGGCAGCGGCGCGGCGACCGGGGGGTTCAACGGCTGGGGCGCGGCCGCCGGGGCGGGCAGGCTGACCTTCGCCAGCGGTTCGGACGCCTGCACCGGCGCCGGGGCCGGCGCCTGCTCGGGGACGATCAGGTGCTGACCAGGGGTGGGCTGCAAGGCAACGGTTCCCGTCGTGCGGATGCCGATGGCCAGGGCGATCTCGAGCGCCAGCACGGCGCTGATCCCGACCACCGCCAGCCCGCTGCCAACGAGCAGTACCGGCCTCCGCTTGGGTTGGCTTTCTTCGGGAAGGAAAAGCTTTTCGATGACGACGGTCGGCGAATCGGCGTCGTCGTCCCCCACCGCGCTGTAGGCGAGCTCGTCGTCGCCGGACTGCTGCCCGAACGGGACATAGAGATACTCGGGCAGGGAGTACTGGTCGACGGCGCCGGTACCAGGGTCTTGCGCGTAGGCCAGCGCGGCGGTCGACGAGGCGAACAGCGGCGCGTTCGCCGACGCAAGTGCCGCGCCACGGGCCAGCGCCGTCTCCGGCTCCTCGGCCACACTCACGTCGAGGAACGTCGTCGACTGCAACACCGGCATCAACGGAGCGACGTCAACCCCCGAGCCGACCAAGAATAGGCCGCCCGGCAAAAGTTCCAGCTTCTCCATCCCGGCGACCATCGAGCTGAGCTGCTCCGCAACATCGCCGTAGTAGTCGGCGTGGAGCTGTTGTTTGTAGACGTCCGGGATGGAACCGTCGGAGGTCTCGACGACCGCCAGAGTCGCGGTGTCAGGCTCCACCAGCAGCACCGCGGTGCGCTCGTAACCCATTGCCCCGCCGACGTTTTGCGCCAGCGCCGCGGCGGCCAAGAACGCGGAGACGAGCATCACGTTGTCGATCCGGTGAGCGGCCAGCGCGTCGCGCAGCGCAGCGGCTTCGAGTTGATCCGTCCATGTCACGCCGATGGACGACAGCTCGAGGCCGGCATCAGCCGCACCCTCGCGCGTGCCCAGGATCGCGGAGATCACCTGATCGGGCCCGGTCGTCGCGGCTGCATTTTCGACATCGGTGACGTCGAACTTGTCCTCTTCTACCGTGGCGCCGTCTGCGTATTCGCCTTCCAGGACGACCATTTGGATCGACGACGGTGCCATCGACACCCCGAGCACGATATCCAATACAAACCCCTCCAAAGGTATTGCACGACGAACCATGGCCGGGCGGAGGAAAAAACCATGGCTAACTAAGTATCGCCCACACGGGGAGCGTCAGAGCCCCGCAGAACCTATGTAGTCCTTATGAAGTTCTGATAGGAGCGCGACGGCGTAGGTCCTCGCTGACCCTGATACTTCGAACCAACTTGCGTACTGCCGTAAGGGTGTTCGGCAGGACTCGTCAACCGAAGAATGCACAGTTGACCGATCTTCATACCGGGCCACAGGGTGATCGGCAGGTTGGCGACGTTGGACAGCTCCAGCGTGATGTGTCCGCTGAAGCCGGGATCGATGAAGCCGGCCGTTGAGTGTGTCAGCAGGCCGAGGCGGCCCAGCGACGACTTGCCCTCCAGGCGACCGGCGAGGTCGTCGGGCAGGGTGATGAGTTCCAGCGTCGAGCCGAGCACGAACTCCCCGGGATGCAAGACGAACGGCTCCCCGGCGGCGGGTTCGACCAAGCTGGTCAACTCGTCCTGCTGCTTGGCCGGATCGATGTGGGTGTAGCGGGTGTTGTTGAACACCCGGAACATGGTGTCGAGCCGCACGTCGATGCTGGATGGCTGCACCAGGCCGCCTTCGAAGGGCTCGATGCCCAACCGCCCGGCGGTGATTTCGGCCCTGAGGTCGCGATCGGAGAGCAGCACGCGACGAGCCTAGCTTCTCCCCGACTGAGCTCAGCGGAGATAGACCTCGCTGCCGGTGGGATATCCGCCGCCGGTCGTCGTGACGTGTACGTGGTCGTAGTGGCCGAGCCGGCTCGCCTGCGCTCCGTTCGGCGTGTAGTAGACGCCTCGCCAGATCGCATCCTGGATGCCGAACCGGTTGGCGTTCTGCAGCACGTAGGCGACGATGGCATTGCCCAGCGCGATGCCGTCGGCCGACTCCGGGTTCGGAATCATCACGTCGATCGCCAGGCCTAGGGGGTGCCACGGCAACGGATCCGGGCGCACTCCCCCCATCTCGTGTATCTGCGGAAATTCCGCGGTGATGTTGCGCGCGGTCAAGATCGTCCGGATTTGCAGCCCCCGTTCCGGGGCGACGTCGGCGGTGAGGAACCGGGCCCGGGTGTGATAGCGCGACGCCGCGGTCGGCTCGCCGTCAGCGGCTTCTTTAATAAGCCGATTCGATGTTGCGGTGACGATTTGTATGCAGCAGGGGGCGACGTCGTTGATAACGGGCTTAGCCTCGGTACGGGGCGCAAATGGGTGGACGTCCGCAGACACCGCGAAGAACGCCGCGGCAGGGGCGAGCACCGCTGCCAGGGCCACTGACGGTTTACGTCGCTTCCTGGCTAATCTGTGCCGGCCCACCCGGAGCACATTACGGTGCGATAACGAAATAATAAATATGGATACGCGAATTTGTGAAAGGGATAACGCCGTTTGGGCGCGACGGCGCACAACGGCGCGGCGATACCCGTCGATGAGCCGTCCTGACCTCGACGGCTGCCGTCGGGTGCTAGCCTTCCTTGGCGAGAAGTGCCGATGTAGTTCAATGGCAGAACATCAGCTTCCCAAGCTGAATACGCGGGTTCGATTCCCGTCATCGGCTCCAGGTTTGAGCAGGTATTTCGTCCGCTCATTCCGCCTCGGTCGACGGTCGGTCCCGTAACAGTCCCTTGCCAATCGAACTGCTTCCCGGAGCAGTTATCCGGTGCGCGTCGAGGGGGAAGCGTTGAGGGAGACTTGCCTGCTCAGGACGGGCGCGGCTGGGTCACAGTCCAGCGTGAAGCCAGGGTGTCGCAAATGGTGCGTTGCTCAACCTCATTCAGGTCGTGCATGAGGAGTCCTTCGACGGTGAAGATGCCGATCATCACTTCGGCTTCCACGGTCGAAGTCGGGACTCCCGCAGTCTCCAATTCGTAACGGAACATGCCGCCGGTGATCAGATGGAAGTTGCGATGCCATTCGGCGATGGCGGCCGAATGTTCGACGCGGGCGTGCACCGTCGTCACCAGGCGGCTCATCTGGTGTAACTGGCGAACCACCCACAGCACTCGAGCGGGGATCGGTTCGGTCGCAACCTGTTGGTACTGCGGCCAGATGTCGGCCATCACGGAATCGAGCACAGCGATCAGGACGTCGTCCTTATCCCCGAAATACCAGTAGATGGTGTTTGGTGCCACCCCGGCCTCCTTCGCGAGGCGACTCATCGGGGTGGCGTCGTAGCCAGTATCGATGAACAGCCGTCGTGCTGCCGCGACGATTTCTGCCCGCTTCTCTTCGGCGGCCTGTGGACGCTTGTTCCGTGCCATGGCTCCCTCTGCATCGACTAGATCACACTATGTTGAACGACATTCAAGAGCTTGGTACCTTTTGTTGAACGTCATTCAAGATACCCGATGGAGACCCGCGACGATGAACCAGCCACTTAGCTACGTCCGACACGACGTGACCTTTTTGTCCGAGGAGACAGCTTGCGCCGCGTGGCTCTACCGTCCCGAAGGCGTCAAGAACCCGCCCATCGTCGTACTGGCCCACGGGTTTGCCGCCTTCCGCGAACTGCGCCTGGACGCCTACGCCGCACGATTCGCCCAGGCAGGTTACGCCGCACTGGTGTTCGACTACCGGCACTGGGGCGCCAGCCAAGGACAGCCCCGCCGCATCCTTGACATCGCCAAACAGCACGCTGACTGGCGGGCCGCCATCGCCTACGTCCGCAGCCTGGACAACGTCGACACCACCCGGGTGGTGGGATGGGGTTCGTCCTTCGGCGGTGGCCACGTTCTCAACTTGGCCGCCCACGACCACGATCTCGCAGCCGCCATCGTCCAGGTGCCCCACGTCACCGGACCCGCATCCGCGTTCTCCCAATCCCCCACTTTGGTCGCACGCCTGATAGCCGCAGCTCTGCGTGATCAGGTCGGCGCATGGCTCGGGCGGGCACCGCACCGGGTGAAGTCCGTCGGCAGGCCCGGCGAGGTCGCGATGATGACCTCACCCGGCGCCTATGAGCTCGTGGAGGAGATGGCCGGGGGCGAAGCGGCCGAGCACAAGCGCGAGCAGCTCCTCGCCGAAAACGACGTCGCCGCGCGCATCGCCCTGCGCGTGCCGTTGTACTCACCGGGACGCAAGGTCGCAGACATCACCGCACCGACACTGGTGCAGCTCGCCGAACGTGACGACGTGACGCCGTACGCGAAAGCCAAGAAGATCGTGGCGCGCATCCCCCACGGTGAAGTCCGCTCTTATGACTGCACGCACTTCGAGCCGTACCTGGACCCGCACTTCGACGGGATCGTGGCCGACCAGATCGACTTCCTCAATCGCCACGTCCCACTGGTGTGACCCCACCGCCAGGCGGCCTCTCGATCCGGCAGACATCCCACCCCGCGGCGCGCCACACGCGCACCCCCGATCCGTCGGCCATGATGGCCGAGCCATACACAGACAGGAACAGCCAGCCATGACCACGACCCGACGTGCCGCCCTGATCACGGGGGCATCTGCCGGCATTGGAGCGGCCTTCGCTCGCCACCTCGCGACCGAGGGCTACGACGTGCTGCTCGTCGCCCGACGCGCCGAGCGCCTCGAAGAACTCGCCACACAACTACACCAACAAAACGGCGTGCGCGCCGAAGTGTTCGCCGCCGACCTCACCGACCCCTCTGCACCCGCTGCGATCACCACCCGCGCAACGGAATTGGGCCTGCCCATCGACGTGCTTATCAATAACGCAGGACTTTCGGCCAGCACAAAATTCTCCGACACCTCCTGGGACTCGGTCGCCGGAGAACTTCAACTGATGGTCACCGCACTAACCGAATTGATCCACCGAGCCATCCCTGGCATGAAGCAACGAGGCTGGGGACGCATCATCAACCTGTCCTCATTGGCTGCGATGTCCCCTCCGGGAGAAGGGTTGCTGTACACCGGCATCAAGTCCTACGTACTGAACATGTCCCAGTCCCTCGACATGGAACTCAAACCTCATGGCATCCATGTGACTGCGCTCTGCCCCGGCTTCACCCACAGCGAGTTCCACGACGTGATGGGCACCCGCGATGCCGCCGACCGCCTGCCGGGCTTCTTGTGGCAACAGCCTGATCCCGTTGTCCGCGAGGGATGGGCCGCCGTGACCAACGGCAAGCCCGTCTGCATACCGGGCACCGTGAACAAACTCACCGCCGCGGCCATACGCCCGGTCCCACAGCGCACTCAGTACTTCCTCGGCCGCACCTTCAATCCCTTCAAATAGACAACATCATGAAGCCTCTGGAGGAGCGAAGGACCTTCAGAGCACGCCCTCCTGGGTGGACGGCATGAAAAGATCCGCGGGCGTTGGCGCGTGCAGCACACCCTTAACGCTGGCCATCCTGGGGCCGGTAGGGGCCGTGCTCGGTTACGACGGCGGTGATGAGCCCGGCCGGGGTCACGTCGAAGGCAGGATTGAAAACGTCCGCGTCGGGCGGGGTGATCGTGGTGCCGCTGAACGTCCTGAGTTCGTCGGGCGCGCGTTCCTCGATGGCGATCTCGGCGCCAGTGGCAAGCGATCCGTCGACCGTGGACGAAGGCGCGACCACGACGAGCGGCACGTGGTGATGATGGGCCGCGATGGCCAAGCCGTAGGTGCCGATCTTGTTGGCGACGTCGCCGTTGACGGCGATTCGGTCGGCGCCGACGAGCACGCAGTCGACGAGGCCGCGTGCCATCGCCGCCGCGGCGGCGCCGTCCGGCTGCACCCGGTAGGGCACGCCCGCCTGCGCCAGCTCCCACGCCGTCAGCCGGGCGCCCTGCAGCAACGGACGTGTCTCGTCGACCAGCACCGACTCCACCAGTCCGCGCTCATGCAGATGCCACACGACACCGAGCGCACTGCCCCAGGCCACGGTGGCGAGATGGCCTGCGTTGCAATGGCTTAGCAGCCGCAGCGGGCGGCGATCACATAGTGCGAGCACGATCTCGGCGGCGTGGGCGGATGCCGCACGGTTGAGACGTTCGTCCTCGTCGAGGATTTTCAGCGCTTCGGCGAGCACGGCTTCGGCGCCGTCGTCGAGTTTCTCGAGCGCACGCGCGGCCCCCCAGCTGAGGTTGACGGCGGTCGGTCGCGCTTTCGCAACTCGCTCGGCCGCAGCCCGGATGTCGCCTCCTTCGCGGGCCGCCAGCACGACGCCGAGCGCCCCCGCCGCGCCGAGCGCCGGGGCGCCGCGCACCGCCAGGCGGCGGATCGCGTCGATCAGCTCGTCGACGGTGCGCAGACTGACAACGCGGTATTCCGTCGGTAAGGCGGTCTGGTCGATGATCGTGACGGCGTCGCCGTCCCAGTCAATGGTCCTGCGCACGAGCCGAATCTAGCCCGCGGCTGGCGCAGCCCACCGCACGCTTCACCTATAACTTGCCGGCGACGAAGCTAGCCGCCTGATCCACCAATCCGGAGTCGATGTATGAGGGCTGCAGATGCGACGGCCAATTCGTTCCTCTCCCGCAGATGGGATCGCCGGCCGCGCACTGGTCGATCGTCTTACCGGCGAAGGCAGGGGCGAGTCGCCGAGTGCCGTTACCGAACAAAGCGACCGCCGCGATGTGCTGATCCACGCCTGGCGGCAGTGGGTTGGTGAACCCGAATGCCGCGCGGCCCCCGGTCACGAGATCAGCCACCTCGGCCCCCAACGAATAGCCGCCGAGCACTATCCGGGTGTTCGGGCAACTTGAGGCCATGAATTGCACGTGGGCGCTCATATCGTTGGCGCCACCGACGGTGGTTATGTTGGCGGGGTAGTTAACTCCATAAACGCCGAGCGACATACGCGTCTTGCCACGCAGTGAATTGACGAATGCGTCGCCGACTGCGCCGGCGCCGGGTGGTTCCTCTCGGCCGCGAGCGAAAACCACTTCGGCATCGGGGCACGCCGCCGATGCCGCCGGAATCAGCGCCGATACCGGAAAATGCATGGCTGCCAGGGTGATCACCAAAGCCGCGGCGAGCAGGCCGGCGGCCGCAAAGTTGAAGACACGATGCTCGCCCGGTGTTCTCGCGACAAGCCTCATGACGCGATATTACGGATTCACCGACGATGCGTTGACCAATCCGGTCTAAAGCGTGGTAGCCCAACAAATTGATCGACCGCAAACAGGGTTGAACACGGGCATCGCGGGTAATGCAAAACCGCGGGCGGCGCGAGCGCGCCCCGCCTGCGATATGCCCAGGGGGTCGCCACATCAATGGATAGCCATTCCGCCACGCCGGTGAAAGTCGCAAGCCCGCCACACGATGAGCTTCGACGCGGTGAACGTCCGATCTCACCCGACGATGATCCGTTCTACCGAGCGCCACAGGGCTACGAGCACACGGAGCCGGGGACGGTGTTGCGCTCGCGCGACGTGCAGATCGGATTTCTGGGTCTCATCAGTCAGCCGGTGAAGGCCACTCAGTTGCTCTACCGCACCACGAATCTGCACGAAGAACCGGAAGTCGCGGTGACGACGGTGCTTGTCCCGTCGCGGCGCGAGTCGGACGTCGCTGATCGGGTCCTCTCCTACCAATGCGCGATCGACGCTGTTGCGTCGCGCTGCTTCCCTTCGTTTGCGATGCGCCGCGGCGCGGGACCGATCGGTGCGTTCGTCCAAGCCGAGTACTTGTTGGTGACGGCCGCGCTGGCCGAGGGCTGGGTGGTTTGCGTACCCGATCACGAAGGTTGCCACGGCATGTGGGGCGCTCCGGTCGAGCCCGGCTACCGAATTCTGGACGGGCTGCGGGCCGCGATGCGGTGCGAGCGCTTGGAATTGTCACCGTCTGCAGCGGTGGGTCTGTGGGGATATTCGGGAGGAGGGCTGGCGTCGGCGTGGGCGGCCGAACTCTGTGAGCGGTATGCACCGGAGCTCAATATCGTTGGCGCCGTTCTCGGTTCGCCCGTCGGCGACCCGGGCAGTGTGGCGCGCCGCCTCAATGGCAGCTTCTTCGCCGGCCTCGCCGCGCTGATGATCTCCGCGCTGACGCAAGTCTTCCCCGGCGCGCAGAGGGTCGTCGATGAGCACGCGACCAACGAGGGCAAGGCGTTGCTCGACGAGTTGCAGACGATGTCGACGGCCCAGGCTGTGTGGCGCTTCCGCAACGTCGACATCGGGTCCTACGTCGACATGACGGCCGACGAGCTGTGGGACCTACCCGACGTGCGCCACATCTTCGATGCGACCAAGCTCGGCAAGTCCAGGCCCAAACCCGCGGTGCTGGTCGTGCAGGCGGTGCACGACGGAATCATCAGCGTCGACGACATCGATGCGCTGGTGGACGAATACGAAGGCCTCGGCGCGGCGGTCACCTATCACCGCGACCGGTTCTGTGGGCATCTGCTGTTGCATCCACTGTCGGCGCCCATGACGCTGAGGTGGCTGCGCGACCGATTCGCCGATCGGCCCGTCGACGAACACAAAACCCGCACGGTGTGGCCGACGCTGTTCAACCCGTCGACGTACTTGGGCATGGCCAAGTTGGGTGTGATCACGGCGAAGGTCGTCCTCGGGCGTTCCGTCGAACGTCAGCCGCTGTCGACGACGGATGCCCGCTAACTACTCACCAGGGGCGACGCCAACGGAGAAATCGTAGCGCCGCTCGCCTCTCAAGATCGTCGCCTGAACCGCCCGGACGACGCGCGGATGTTCGCTACGCTTGACCCGATTCGTAAATCCCTGGGAAGTTGAGGCCAGGTAATGGCTGAAAGACCCAAGACTCGCGCCCCGGCGTCGGGACGGCGCGAGGTCGTGGCGGAGTTAGCCGCTGCCGGATTCGACAACGCGCGCCAGGTCGCTCGAGGCGCCGCCGGAGTGGTGTATTGCTGTCGCGAGACCGCGCTGGGGCGCAACGTTGCGATCAAGGTGCTGCCGCCATTCAGCGATGACGCGGGCCGCGAACGATTTCTCCGTGAGGGTTACGCGATGGGTGGGCTCTCCGGGCATCCGAACATCGTCAACATCCTGCGGGTCGGCGTCACCCCCGAGGGCCGTCCCTACATCGTCATGTCGTACTGCCCCGCGGGTTCGCTGGGCTTACGGGTGCAGCGCGAGGGACCCATCGCCTGGCCCGAAGCCGTGCGGATCGGTGTGAAGTTGTGCGGGGCGCTGGAAACCGCACACCTGAGCGGCACCCTGCACCGCGATATCAAGCCGGCGAACGTACTCGTCAACGACTACGGCGAACCGCAATTGACCGATTTCGGGACCGCCCACGTCCCCGGCGGATACGAGACGGCGGCCGGATTGTTCTCCGGCACAATCGATTACCTGGCGCCCGAGATAATGACGGGCGAGCCCGCGACGGTTGGCAGCGACGTTTACTCGCTCGGCGCCACGATCTATGCGCTGATCGCCGGTAACGCCGCCTACGAGCGCCGCGGAAACGAAGACCTGCTCGCCCACTACACGCGGATCAACAACACGCGGATCCCGGACTTGCGTCATAACGGAATCCCGGACGCGGTGTGCTCGGCGATCGAGATGGCGATGTCGCCCGACCCGGAGGAACGCCCGCCATCAGCAGCGGATTTCGGTCGCGGGTTGCAGGAGACGCAGCGCCGCAACGGACTCAAGCCCGATGCGATGGCCATCACTGCCTCCGCCGGTTCGGGACGCACGGTGGGCACCTCGGCGGGTCTGTCGGAGACGCGGACCCAATCGCCGGCCGGGCGTGGCGGTAAAGCGGGCGCGTCGACCCAAAGGCCGCCAAGAATCGCCAAGCCGGGCCCGCGCAGTGCCGACGCGGAAAACGCCACCTCGCTGATCAATCCGCTGAAAGGCCGTGGGAATACGGCGTCGCCGTCACAGCCCACCGGTCCGCAACCCTCCGGTCCTCGCAGCCGCTTTGTAGACGCCCGCAGACCAAATTCGGCCCCGCCGAACACATCTGAGCCGACCCAAGCGATTGCCGAAGCCACCAGCATGACCGAGGCGATCGCCCCGCCGGCGGACCCACCCGCGGTCGGGCGCCGCGGACTGGCCGCCGGAGCGGTGGCATGGATGGGCTCGTCGAAAAAGAAGCGCAACCGCGTAACGGCGCCACTGATCGCCGTGGGAATCCTGGTGGCGGTGCTGGTGCTGGGCATCGGTGTCTACGTACTGCTTTCGCAAGGCAACAAGCAGCACAGCACCACCGCGAACCAACCGGGCGGCCAACCGGTGAAATGGCAGCCGATCACCAATGCCCGCATCGCTCGCCAAGCGGCGGCGACCACGCAAGCCGACGGCACCATCTGGATATTCGGCGGAATGGGCAGCAACCGTGCGCTCGTCCCGAACCACGAGGGCTACGACCCGGTCATCGACAGCTGGAAAAGCGGTGACGATCTACCTGTTCCGGTACAACACGCGATGGCGGTGACGTGGCAGGGCAATCCGATCGTCCTCGGGGGCTGGCGCGCCGCGGGCGCGCAAAAGGTTGCCAGCGACCAGGTTTGGCGGGTGGTCAACAGCCATTGGGTTGAACTCCCCCATATGCTGCAGCCCCGGGCGGCAGCGGCGGCGGCGGTGGTGGGCGACCGCATCATCGTCAGCGGCGGGGTCGACTCGAATGGCGCGCTGCTGAACACCGTCGAGATCTTCGACGGCAATTCCTGGACCCTCGGCACCCCCATACCGACCCCCCGCCAGATGCTGGCCGCGGCGTCGGACGGGAAGGTGGTGTACGCGGTCGGCGGCACCAACGGGACCGCCGAGCTGGCGACGGTCGAGGCGTATGACCCTGCCGCGAAAACCTGGACGCGGTTGCCGGACCTTCCCCAACCGCGCGGAGACCTGGGCGTGGCAATAGCCGACCGGCGCCTGGTCGCCGTCGGGGGGCAGTCGGCGGGGCAGGTCCTCAAGAGCGTGTCGGTGCTCGATCTGACGACCAACACGTGGGCGGGCCTGCCGGACATGGCGACGGCGCGGCACGGCATGTCGGTCGCCGCGGTGGGGCAAGCCGTGTACTCGATCGGCGGGTCGAGCGATGTCGGCGACGGCCAAGCGACCTCGTCCGCGGAGGCGCTGCAACTACCGCCGCGTCGAATGCAGCCGGCCGCGCAGTGGCGTTCCCTGCCCGACGCACCGACGGCGAGATTGATGACGGCGTGGACGGTGCTCGACGACAAGATCTGGATCGTGGGCGGCTTGCGCGACGGGGTCGCGCTGCAAACGGTCGAAAGCTACGACCCCCGCACCGGCATCTGGCAGCCGCAACCCGCATTGCCCGTCCCGCTGCATCACGCCGCGGCGGCAACCTATCGCGGCGAGGTGGTGGTGCTCGGGGGCGCCAGCGGCGACCTCACGCAGGCGTCCGCCAAGGTGTTCGCGCTGCGCGCCGGCAAGTGGGTGGAGTTGCCCAGCCTCGGTCACCCTCGCGCGGCGCTGGCCGCCGCTGCGGTCGGCGACAAACTCGTAGTCGTCGGCGGGCAGAACGCCAAGCAGCTGGTCGGCCAAACCGAGGTCTTCGACGGCAGCTCGTGGCACGACGCCGCCAACATGCCCACCCCGCGTGAACATCTGGCCGCGGTGTCCGACGGAACCTACGTGTACGCGGTCGGCGGGAGGTTCCTGTCGTCCGACAAGAACTCCGCGGCGTTCGAACGATTCGACCCGCAGGCCGGGACGTGGACCAAGCTGGTCGACATGCCGACCCCTCGCGGCAGCTACGGCGCCACCTTGATCGACGGCCGAATCCTGGCGGTCGGCGGTGAGCAACCGACGCAGGTGGTGGGCGTGGCCGAGATGTACGACATCGCCAATGGAACGTGGAACACGTTGCCGCCCATGCCAACTCCGCGCCACGCCGAGGCGGTCGCCACGGTGGGCAACACCGTCTACTGCATCGGTGGGGCGAACCGGCCCACCCATGAAGGCCCGGTGGCCACGGTCGAGGCGTTGGACTTCATCTAGCGGATACGTGGGTCAATGGCGCTTGAGCCGGCTGCGCCAACCCACGAAACTCGCGTACACGACCGTCAGCACCCCCAGCATGCCCACGTCGAACAGCCAGGCCTGCGCAGTGTGTTTGAAGTGGCTGTCTTTCGGGGCGAGCGGTCCGGGCTCGATCGTCCACAAGTCGACGGTCGAGGCCTGCGCCGCGAAACCCCAGCGCGAGGGCACCGCCCACGACATCTGGTCGAGACCGAGCCGGTCGGTGACCGGGATCATCCCGCCGCACAGCACCAACTGCAGCATCAGCGAAACCACCAGCAGCGGCATGATCTGTTCGTTGGAGCGGGCGAGGGAGGACAGCACCAACCCGATCATCGCCGCGGTGACGCACATCGCGGCGGTCGCGACGTACAGCTCGAGGGTGGCGCTGCCGAGGAGCAGCGCCGGCCGCGTCGGTGCTCCCTTGCCCAGAATCGTGATGGTCGTCGCGATCGCCGACTGGACGACGGCGAACACGGAGAACACGGCCATCTTCGCGAGCAGGTACGCCTTGGTGGACAGGCCGACCGCCTGTTCCCGACGGAAGATCGGGCGCTCGCCGATGAGGTCGCGGATCGTCAGCGCGGTGCCCATGAAGACGGCGGCCATGGTGAGCAACATCAGTACCGAGCCCGGCTCATCGGAGCCGTCACCGTTTGGATCGGCGACGCGGAAACCCGTCGAGCCCGGAACGGTGAGCGCCAGCGCGCCCATCACAAACGGCAACAGCGCCAGGAAGATGAAGTAGGCGCGGTCGGCGAAAATCAACCGAATTTGGCGGCGGGCGATCGTCGCGAACTGGCGGCGGGTGCTGGAGCGGGCCGGGGCGCCCAGGTCCGCCGGCTTGTCCGCCTCGGCTGCGGCCGGGGGTGGTTTGAGTTGGGCCAGAAAACGGCGGTTGGCTTCGTCGGGGTCCGCGCCGACCATGCCAAAGATCTTGGCCCAGTTGGTGGTTCCCATGGTCGCTTCGATTTCGTCGGGCGGGCCGCAATACGCCGTCTTGCCGCCGGGCGCCATCAGCAGCACCTGATCGCAGAGATCGAGGTAGCTCAGCGAGTGCGTCACCACCAACACCACCCGACCTGCGTCGGCCAGCTGCCGCAACATGGTCATGACCTGAAGGTCCAGCGCCGGATCCAGGCCGGACGTCGGTTCGTCCAGGATCAGTAGGGACGGCCCGGTGAGCAGCTCGAGTGCCACCGAGGCACGCTTGCGCTGTCCGCCGGACAGCTTGTCCACCCGGGTGTCGGCGTGCTTGGTCAACCCGAGTTCCTCGATGACCTGCGCGACCACCTGTGCGCGGTCCTGCTTGCTGGTGTCGGGCGGCAGCCGCAACTCGGCCGCATAACTCAGCGCCTGGGTCACGGTCAGCTGGCGGTGCACGACGTCGTCTTGGGGCACCATCCCGATCCGGCTGCGCAAGGACGCGAAGCTGGCGTGAATGTCGTGGCCCTCGAAGGTGATTGAGCCGGAGGTGGGACAGGTGGCCCCGGCGATCAGCCGGGACAACGTGCTTTTGCCGGCACCGGACCCACCGATGAGGGCGGTCAGCGTGCCGGGCCTGGCCGTCATGGATACCTTCTGGATCAACCGTTTGCCGTCGACGTCGAAGTCGACCTCGCGCACCTCCAGCCCGCCGGTGCGGGTGGCCGCTTCGGCGCGGCGGAGCAAGATCTCGCCGTTGAACACCAGGTCGACGTTGCCGATGGTGACCACGTCGCCCTCCGTCAGCGGCGCCGACAAGATTCGGGTGCCGTTGACGAAGGTGCCGTTGATGCTGTGCGCGTCGTGGATCTCCGTGCCGGTCGCGCTGGAGACCAAGTAGGCGTGATGGCGCGACGCCAAGACATCCGAGATGACGACGTCGCTGTCTTCGGCGCGACCGATCACGGCGGCGCCCGTGGGTGGCGCAGCGAGCGTCGACCGCGACCGCTGCACGGCCCGCCGCAGGTTGGTGCTATCGAACTGCGCGGCTTCGAGTGCCTCCGCTCCGATCTCGGTCAGTTGGCCTTTTGCCGCCGGCTGAGCGGGCCGTTCGGTCGGCGGCTGGGGCACGCGGGGCGGAGACGATTGGCCCGGATAGCCGACGGCGCGGCGCGGGCCGCCGGCCTGC
>NZ_JCALEJ010000059.1:0-2681 GCF_059813315.1 Mycobacterium sp. NGS11 | reverse complement strand
CATTGCACGGGGGTCCGGTCAGTGGAGCGGCCACCGCTCGCCACAGACCAGCCGCCAGCTGAGCTCAATCAAAGAGTCTCCGGACACGGGGACGGTTCGCGTTGGATTATCCGGCGATGAGCGGATTTGTGCGGTGCTCACCGTTTCCTCGGTTTGAGCCAGAAGCCATTTCGGAAGTGCCTTGGTGTGATGTCGAGGCCGGAAGCGTTGCCGACCGGAATGCTTTGGTCGTGAAGCGCAGACCGTCATCGATCTTGCCGCGGCGTATTTGACGGACATCGAAGAGGTAATTCTGCTTTGCTTTCCATGGACCGCGGGATCCAGACTTAGGCAGTTGATCCATCGCGCGTTGGAAGTAGCCAGGCGCAAAATCCGTGAACGGCAGTTCCTCGACATCCTCGCCAGGGTGGGGAGCTACGACGGTGTCGTAGCCGTGCGCATCCATGTAGTTGAGTAAGCGACAGACGTATTCAGACACCAGGTCTGCTTTGAGTGTCCAGGACGCGTTGATGTAACCGATAGTGAACGCCATGCTCGGGACGTCGGATAGCATCATGGCCTTATAGGTCATCGACTTCGCGACGTCGACGACCTGGCCGTTACGGGTAATCTTGGCGCCGCCGAACAGCCGCATGTTCAAACCGGTCGCGGCGACAATGATGTCGGCCGTCAACTCCTGATCCGAGGAAAGCTTGATCCCGGTCCTGGTGATGTGGTCGATAGTATCGGTGACTACATCGGCCTTGCCGTCCCGAATGGCCTTAAAAAGGTCGCCGTTAGGGGCCAGGCATATCCGTTCATCCCACGGGTTGTACTTCGGCCCGAAATGCTTATCCACGTCATAGCCTGCGGGCAGCTGGTGCTTAGCCCAAGCGATCAGCGCTTTTCGCATGGAACGGGGAAAGCGACGCGCCAGTCTGTACTGCGCCACAGCTAACAGGATGTTCTTCCAGCGGTTGACGAAGTCCGCGCTCCTGGTCGGTAACCACTTGATGAGCTGCACGGCGATAGGGTCGATGTTTGGCAGCGATGCGATGTAAGTCGGTGAACGCTGCAGCATCGTTACCTGGCCAGCGCCTGAATCCACGAGGGACGGAATGAGGGTCACTGCGGTAGCACCGCTGCCGATGACGACGATGTTCTTACCCGCATAATCGAGGTCTTCGGGCCAGTTCTGCGGGTGAACAATAATTCCTTCGAAATCCTTCTCGCCCCGGAATTCTGGACGATACCCCTGGTCGTAGTCGTAGTAGCCGCTGCACGCAAACAGGAACGCGGCCGTGATCTCGGTCGTCTTTTGGCGGTCCCCAGCCACCTTGATCGTCCAGCGCCTGTCGGCGTCCGACCAGTCCGCAGACAATACCTGGCTACCAAACCGGATGTGGTTGTCGATGCCGCTCTCGGCGGCAGCTTCCCAGAGATAATCCTTGATCGTGGCGCCATCAACGGTAAAGCGCGGCGAGTGCCACGGCTTGAAGCGGAACCCGAAGGTGCACATGTCGGAGTCCGATCGGATGCCCGGATACTTGAAAAGGTCCCATGTACCACCCAGATCAGCTCTGCGCTCTAGAACTACATAACTCTTGTTGGGACAGCGCTCCTGCAGATGCCAGGCAGCGCTGATACCGGAAATACCCGCACCCACAATCACAACGTCAAAAAATTCGGACATAAAACTGCTTGCTCCCTTCTTGGCGACGGTCTCGGTGAAATTCGGTCACTTCAGGTAGCCGACCAGGGCCCCCTTGGTGCCGAAGAGTTCCTCTTGCCATTGCTCGAGCAACGCGTTGGTGTCGATGTCGTCGGGGTGAAATCCCGGTCGCAAGTATTGCCTGAGCTCTGGGATCAAACCCCGAAATATGGGGCCGCGGTAGACCCGATAGGTCTCACGCACCAGTCGCACTGGCTGACGGCACGCTTCGGGATCCCGCGCCACCGAATACGCCAGCGTGCCACTCATGAGGAGGAGCAGAAGGGGGATCATTACCGCCATCACACGTCGACGCACCCGCTCGGTACCCCCCACCGAGCGGAATACATCAAAGGCAACCGACTTGTGCTCAAGTTCCTCCAGCGCATGCCACTTCAGGAGATTCCACACCTCCGCATCACCCGGGATCGCCCGGAAGTCCTCATCGCCGAGCAGCCGCTCAGCAAGTATCGCGGTGAAGTGTTCTGCGGCTGCTGTCACCGCCAGCGGAATCCGGGCCGGCAGCACCTCCTCGATGCGTTTCACCCAATCAACAAACTTTTCTGAATCCCACCACCCAATCGGATACCCCATGTCAACGAGCTTGTCATTGAGCGCCCGATGCTGCTGGCCATGCACCGATTCCTGACCGATAAACCCGGCCACCCGCTTCTTCAACCCAGGATCGGTGATCTCATCGGCAAACCGACGCACCGACCGAATGAACAACTCCTCCCCCGGCGGAAACGACCCCGACAAGTTCGCCCACAGGTGGCTGAAGATGATGTCGTCATCGAAGAAATACTTGCTGCCCTCGACAAAGGGGAAACGTATCCGCCGGGTTCTCGGATACCGAGACCCCACACTCGCCGCACTTGCAGTGGTCACTGCCCCTTGTCCTATGTCTCCGTCGACCATGACGGTTGCCTTTCCTCGAACATCCAGTTTCGGATACCGATAGTATCGGGTGTAGGCGCGGATGGCTACAAAT
>NZ_JCALEJ010000058.1:0-2791 GCF_059813315.1 Mycobacterium sp. NGS11 | reverse complement strand
GCTGCGGGCGTCGAACACGTCGGTGCGAAACTCCACGTTCCCGCTGATTCCGGCGGGAACGCCGGCATCAGTCCAGCGCTCGGCCAGCGACAAGACCAGGTCCATGCCGCCGGTGTGCGCACCGACTGGCAGCGAGGAGATCTGCAGGTCACCCAACGCCAGTCCGGCGGCGGGATCGTTGGTCTGCCAGTTTTGCCAGGCCAACAGCACCTGAACCAGGGGGTGGTGGTTCAGCGAGCGGGTGGGATTGAGCCGCTCGACCAGCACCTCAAAGGGCACATCTTGATGCTCATACGCCGCCAGACTGCGCTGACGCACCTGAGCCAGCAACTCGGCGGCGGTCAGTTCCCCCGCTACATCCACCCGCAACACCAGCGTGTTGACGAAGAAACCCACCAACTCGTCCAGCGCAGGGTCGCGGCGCCCCGCGATCGGGAACCCGACTGCCACATCCGCGCTGCCGCTAATCGTCGACAGCAACACCGCGAGGGCCGCCTGCATCACCATGAAACCGGTCGCGTTGTGCTCTGCCGCCATTTCGCGGACCCGCTGCTGCACTTCGGCCGGCCAGTCCACCACCACGCTGGCACTGCGGTAATCGGCAACCGGCGGATAGGGCCGATCAGTGGGCAACTGCAGCCGCTCGGGCATTCCGGCCAGCGCGTCTTCCCAGTAGGCCAGCTGTGCACCGATCCGGCTGGCGCTGTCGTCCAGATCACCGAACTGCGCGCGCTGCCACAACGTGTAATCGACGTACTGCACCGGCAACGGCGCGAGATCCGGGGCCTGCCCGACAGATCGGCTGGCGTAAGCCACGGCCAGATCCCGGACCAGCGGGCTCACCGAGACCCCGTCGGCCGCGATGTGGTGCACCACCGCCACCAGCACATGATCATCCTCGGCGACACGGAATAGCCCTGCCCGGAAGGGAATCTCGGTCGCCAAGTCAAACGGGTAGCGCGCCGCGACGCCGACGGCCTCCTCGAGCCGGTCGTCCGGCCAGCCGGCAGCGTCAATGACCTGCCAACCGAAGTCCTGCTTGGGTGCCACCACCAACTGCTGGGGCACGCCGTCGGTCGCGAGAAACAGTGTGCGCAGGCTCTCATGGCGGCCCACCACGTCAGACAGCGCCTCGCCCAACGCGTCGGCGTCGAGGCGACCACTCAGCCGCAGCGCCACCGCCATGTTGTAAACGGCTGAAGATCCCTGTAATTGATTGATGAACCACAACCGGCTCTGGGCAAACGACAGCGGAACCACCGCCGGCCGCTCGAGGGCCACCAACGGCTCCAGCCCACCCTCGCCGGCACCGATACGGGGAACCAACTCGGTGACGGTTGGCGCCTCGAACAGAGCACGGACCGGAACGCTGGCGTCGAACGATCTGTTGATCGCCGCGATGACTCGCATCGCCGACAGGGAATCGCCACCCAGATCGAAGAACGACTCGTCGACGCCGACGCGCTGCAGTCCCAGCACCTGGGCGTAGACACCAGCGACGATCTCCTCGATCGCCGTGGATGGAGCGCGATAACCGACAACATCCTGGTACTCCGGCACCGGGAGGGCCCGTTTATCGAGTTTGCCGTTGACTGTGAGGGGCAAGGCGTCGATCGGCACTATCGCGGCGGGGACCATGTACGCCGGGAGCCGCTCGGCCAGGGCCGTGCGCAGCGCGGCCGGTTCGGCGGTCCCGGTGACGTAACCGACCAGGCGCTTGTCGCCGGGGATGTCCTCGCGTGCGATCACCACCGCCTGCTGCACCTCGTCCAGCGCGGCCAGTGCCGCTTGGACCTCACCGAGCTCGATGCGGTAGCCGCGGATTTTGACCTGGTCATCGGAACGTCCGAAGTACTGCAGCTCCCCGTCAGCGTCCCACGACACGACGTCCCCGGTGCGATACATCCGCGCCGAGGTCCCACCGAACGGGCACGCCACGAATCGCGACGCCGTCAAACCCGCGCGGCCCACGTAGCCATACCCCGCCCCCGAACCGGCGACGTACAGGTCACCGGCCACGCCGGCGGGTACCGGGCGCAACCAGCTGTCCAGCACAAAGAATCCGAGGTGGGCCAGCGGCACGCCGATCGGGCTGGCGTTTCGCTCGACGTCGCTGCTGACGATCTCCCTGAACGAGGCGTGCACCGTCGTCTCGGTCGTGCCATACATATTGATCAATCGCGGCGAAACCGGGTGATTGTCCAGCCAGGTTGCCAGACGCTGGGGCTCGAGCGCTTCACCGGCGAATATCACGGTGGAGAGGTTGAGGTGGTCTGCGATTTCGGGGGCGAGCGCGTCGGCGGTCTGCAGTGCGTAAAACGCCGAGGGCGTCTGACTCAACACACTGACCTGCTCGGCGACCAGCAACGCGTGGAAATCCTCCGGCGAACGCGCCACCGACTCCGGCACCACCACCAGCCGCCCACCATGCAGCAGCGCACCCCAGATCTCACACACCGAGACGTCAAAGGCCAACGAATGCCACTGCGACCACACCTGCCCGGACAACTCCAGCCGGTGCTCCATCGAGGTCAACAACTCGATCACGTTGCGGTGGGTTATCGCCACGCCCTTGGGGACGCCGGTAGTGCCCGAGGTGTAGATCAAATACGCGACATCATCGGCCGGCTGCTCCGGTAAGGCAGCGCTGGGTTGCGCACTGATGCTGGGATCGTTGACGTCGATGAGCACGAGGTCACGCCCATCCAGCCGGTCGAGCAATTCGCTGGTGGTGACGGCGGCAACGGGGGCGGCGTCACCAAGGATGAACTCTGCTCGCGCCGCCGGCACC
>NZ_JCALEJ010000057.1:0-4152 GCF_059813315.1 Mycobacterium sp. NGS11 | reverse complement strand
CATGGTGCCCACCGCGCTCGTGGGCCTCGACCATCTGCCGTTAACGAGCAACGGCAAACTCGACAAACGCGCCCTGCCCACACCGGACTACAACACGGAGCACTACCGCGCCCCAGCCACCAGCACCGAGAAGATACTCGCCGGCATCTACGCCCAAGCCCTCGGCGTGGAACAAGTCGGTGTCGACGACTCCTTCTTCGAGCTGGGTGGGGATTCCATTTTGTCGATGCAGGTGGTCGCCCGGGCCAAGGCCGCTGGCCTGGCGTTGAGGCCGCGCGACATTTTCGTCGAGCAGACGGTCGCCCGGCTGGCCCGAGTGGCGACGGCCATGACCGCCGTCGGTGACTTCGCCGATGCCGGTGTCGGGCCGGTGATTCCCACCCCGATCATCCGATGGCTGGCCGGCGTGGACGGTCCGGTTGACCAGTTCAACCAGACCATCGTGGTACAGGCCCCGACGGGGGTGACCGAGGCCGACGTGGTGGTGATGTTGCAGGCCTTGCTCGACCGCCACGCCATGTTGCGGTTGCGCGTCGATGAGGAGGACGGCGGGGACTGGTCGTTGACCGTGCCGGAGGCGGGCTCGGTGGACGCGCGCGGCTGCCTGCAATCGGCGGACGCGTTATCGGACGAGGCGCTGATCACGGCGCGCTCGCGATTGGATCCGGCCGCCGGAATGATGCTGCGCGCCTTGTGGATTGCCGACACGGGCCAGCTGGCGCTGATCATTCACCATCTCGCCGTTGACGGGGTGTCGTGGCGAATCCTGTTGGAGGATCTCAACATCGCGTGGGCGCAGCACCACAGCGGCCAGCCGGTGACATTGCCGGAGGGCGGAACATCATTCGCCCGGTGGGCCTCGCTGCTGAGCAGACAGGCGCACGAGCCAACGGTGGTAGAACACGCCGAGGCGTGGCGCCGGATGGCGGCAGCCCCCGCCGCGTTGCCCGCAATCCAACCGCAAGCGGATACGTTCGCCACGGCTGGGCACTTGTCGGTGGAACTGGATGCCGAAACCACCCGGCTGCTTCTCGCTGAGGTGCCGGCCGCGTTCCACGCCGGCGTCCAGGACATCTTGTTGATCGCCTTCGGATTGGCGTGGACGCATTTCCGAGGCGCCGGCAGCGCTCCCGTCGGCATCGACGTCGAGGGGCACGGGCGGCATGAGGAACTGGCCGCGGATGTCGACCTGTCGCGCACGGTGGGATGGTTCACCACCAAATATCCGGTGGCCTTGACGATAGGCGGCGTTTCCTGGCCGCAGGTGGTGGCCGGTGAGGCTGCGCTGGGCGGGGCGATAAAGGACGCCAAAGAGCAGCTCCGCGCCGTGCCCGAGCCGCTGACCTATGGTCTGTTGCGCTATCTGAATGCCGGCATCGAGCTCGCCGGGGCCGACCCGGCGATTGGATTCAACTATCTGGGTCGTTTGGGCGCGGCGCCCGACGTGCTCGGCGACTTGTGGCGGATCAGTCAGGACGGCCTGTCGGCCACCGGCGCGGCCACAGCGATACCGATGCCGCTGGCGCACACCCTCGAACTCAACATCGGCACCGTCGACACCGAGGCCGGCCCGTACCTGCACGCGAACTGGACGTGGGCGCAATCGGCACTGGATCACACCCAAGTCGGCCGGCTCAGCCAGCTATGGTTCGACGCCCTCGTCGGCATCTGTGCGCACGTCCAACACGGCGGGGGCGGGCTGACACCGTCCGACATCGCGCCGGCCCGGCTCAGCCAGCTACAGATCGACGAGCTGCAGCGGCAATACGCGATTGCTGACGTGTTGCCGTTGACCCCGATGCAGCACGGACTGTTCTTCCACGCCAGCACCGCGCACGGCAACGATGACGCTGTCTATGCGATGCAGCTCGACATCACGTTGAGCGGACCCCTCGACCGGCACAAGCTCCGCGACGCCGTTCACACGGTGGTCAGTCGGCATCCGAACCTCGCGGCGCGCTTCTGCCAACAATTTGACGAGCCGGTACAGGTCATTCCCGCCAATCCCGAGACACCCTGGCGGTATGTCGACCTCGACGGTGCCGACGCCTCGCAGCAGATCCCGTTGGTGTGTGCGGCCGAACGGGCGGCGGTCTGCGACCTCACCGCCCCGCCGGCCTTCCGGGTCACGTTGATCCGTACGGCGCCAGACCGGCACGAACTCGTGGTGACCTCGCACCACATCGTGCTGGATGGCTGGTCGCTGCCAATCCTGTTGCAAGAAATCTTCGCCGGCTACTACGGTCAACGGCTTCCGGCGCCGGTCCCGTATCGCAGATTCGTCACCTGGCTGGCCGAGCGAGACCTCGACGCCGCACAGGCGGCCTGGCGTGAGGTGCTGGCGGGCTTTGACACCCCCACATTGGTGGGTCCACCAGGGCGTCCGCAGCTCGGCCCGCGAGGCGTCACCTCATATCTGTTGCCGGACGAAATCACGCGCGCCCTCGGTCAGCTGGCCCGCTCGCAGCACACCACCGTCAACACCGTGCTGCAGGCCGCCTGGGCGTTACTGCTGACCTCGCTGACCGGCCGCCCCGATGTCGCCTTCGGCGTCGCCGTCTCGGGCAGGCCGGCCGACATCGTCGGTGCGGACGCGATGGTAGGCCTTTTGATCAACACGGTGCCGGTGCGAGCGAACATCACGCACGCGACCAGCACCGCCGACCTGCTGGACCATCTGCAACGCGCCCACACCAAAACCCTTGAGCATCAACACCTTGCGCTTAGCGAGATCCACCGCAGCACCGGCCACGACCAACTGTTCGATACGCTGTTCGTGTTCCAGAACTACCCGATCGACACCGGCGCACCGTTGGGCGTCGACGGGTTGAACATCGCGGCGTTCACCAGCCGCGAATACAACCACTACCCGCTGACGGTCCAAGCCACTCCCGGCACCCAACTCGGCCTGCGTATCGAATTCGACACTGATGTGTTTGATGCCGCCAGTGTTGAGGTGTTGGTGGGGCGGTTGCGGGGGGTGTTGGTGGGGATGACGGGTGATTCGGGGCGGCGGTTGTCGTCGGTGGGTGTGGTTGGTGGTGTTGAGCGAGATTGTTTGTGGGGGTGGGGTAATCGGGCGGTGTTGGGTGCGCCGGTGGTGTCGGGGGTGTCGATTCCGGCGGTGTTTGGTGCGCAGGTGGGGCGTGTGCCGGGGGCGGTGGCGGTTAGTTTTGCGGGTCGGTCGATGAGTTATCGCGAGCTTGATGAGGCGTCGAATCGGTTGGCGCATCTGTTGGCGGCTCGGGGTGCGGGTCCGGGACGGGTTGTGGCGTTGTTGTTGTCGCGGTCGGTCGAGGCGGTCGTGGCGGTTGTGGCGGTGCTTAAGACCGGGGCGGGGTATTTGCCGATTGATCCGGCGGCGCCGCAGGCGCGGGTGGGGTTCATGGTGGGTGATGCCGGGCCGGTCGCGGTGGTCACTACTGCTGAGTTTGTGTCGCGGCTGGGTGGTTTTGGTGTGGCGGTGATCGATGTTGAGGATCCTGGGATTTCGGGGTTTTCGTCGGCGGGGTTGGCGGTGCCGGCGGCCGATGATATTGCCTACCTGATTTACACCTCGGGCACGACGGGGGTGCCGAAGGGGGTGGCGGTTACTCATCGCAGTGTGATCGAGCTTTTGGGGTCGCTGGGCGAGCGTGTGGGTTTGGCGGGTCAGGTGTGGTCGCAGTGGCATTCGTTGGCCTTCGATGTGTCGGTGTGTGAGATCTTTGGCGCGTTGTTGGGTGGTGGGCGTTTGGTGGTGGTGCCTGAGTTGGTGGCTCGTTCGCCAGAAGACTTGCACGCGTTGTTGATCCGTGAGCGGGTCGGGGTGTTGAGTCAGACCCCGTCGGCGTTTTATGCGTTGCAGGCAGTCGATGCACTGGCCTGCGAACCGCAGGGCCGGCTGGGGTTGCGGGCGGTGTTGTTTGCTGGTGAGGCGTTGGAGCCGCAGCGTCTGGGTGTCTGGATGGACCAGCATTCGGGGTTGCCGCGGTTGATCAATTTGTATGGCACCACCGAGACGACGGTGCATGCGTCGTTCCGCGAAATCGTCGAGCGTGATGTGGATGTCAGTGTGAGCCCGATTGGGGTGCCGTTGGGTCATTTGGCTTTTTTTGTGCTGGATGGTTGGTTGCGTCCGGTGCCGGTCGGGGTGGTGGGGGAGTTGTATGT
>NZ_JCALEJ010000056.1:0-4379 GCF_059813315.1 Mycobacterium sp. NGS11 | reverse complement strand
CAAATCCATGTCCCGCTCGCGCGCTGGGGAGACGCGGCCGCAGAACGCGCCATGCCCGGGGTGGTGGCGTGACAATTCCATAAGCTTCGGCGAGCTCGGCCACCGAGCACATAGCCCACTGATCTCTCCGCCCCATCTGCTCAACGCGGCGGCCGGGGAGTGACCCGAGCCCGTCCAGGGACCTCGTCGATGCCCGGGTGCGGGTCGAGCCTGAAGTTGCGCCTGGCCCGAACGCAGATGCGCCTGAAGCCGGTGGGCTGTTGACTTCCATTTCGATGGCACCACCGACCGCCGCCGGATCCAAAAGATCGCCTCGATCATCGACGAACACACCCAGCACATGTGTTGTCGATGGTCGGGTGCGGCGCGCAGCATCACGGCCGAGGGCCTGATCATCGAATTTGACCGCCAGGCCAGACAGTGTGATACCCACCCGAGGGCGCTGCGGCGGAGCAATGATCAGAGCCTGTGGGCGACGCGATGTCGCGCATGTGTCCGTGGCCATGAAAAAGTACCTACTGGTGGCCAGGTAGAGGTATCCAGTTTTGGCCGGATTGAAGTATCCACCCTATCGCTTGCCAGGGTGATAGGACCACCTGATTGCCAGGGGGATGGGACCACCGTGGCGCGTTATCGAGGGTGCTCGTCGGGATGGTCTGGGTCAAGCTGGCCGCCGCGGGTGCGTTGGCGGTAGGACGGTCCTTCGATGACCAGGGTGTGGGCGGTGGTGGTCAGTCGGTCGATGACTGATTGGGCCAGTAGCGTGTCGGCGGTCATGGTCAGCCATGCAACTGGAGCCGGCACGGACGCGTTCGACGACGATTTCGTAGATGTCGCTGGTTTCGGTGGCGTCGAGCGGCCGTAGGGGGTCGGTGACAAACCCGCCATGACCGGCGGAGTCGAACCATCCGCGGGTGAACTACGGGTTGACTGCATCAGCGGCAGCGATCACCGGCTTGAGATTGTCGTGGATCAGGAGGGCGAACACGCCACCGACGATCTCCCATGCTGCCTCGCCCCCGGCGATCACTGCGGCCAAGGTCTGCGGATAGGACAACCACACGAACATGTGTCAGGAGTGCACCGCCTCTGTGATGCGCCGGTACGGCTCCCGCTCGGTGAAGCGACTCGTTCCGGTCATCGCGACTGGGCCGATCTTGCCGGTCCCTCGGAATTCGGCGTCGACCCCGTCTGATACTTCGCCGATTGGCGTAACAGTGCGCAACCCAAAGACCCACTTCAGCATCCGGCGGTAGTCGACAGCCTAAATGAGTAATTCCAAGGGTTGTTACTGGTGTGGCTGCTGTGAATTGAGGGTGAGGGTATCCAGGATTGGCGTTGCAAACCCAACCTGGCACTGGAGGCTCAAGTGGACGCCGACCTGGACACCCTCGCAACCGCACTGTACGTGACGACCGATGATTTCCTCGCCGACAATCCGCAACATCCACCGTGGCGGCCGAAGGTGGGGCTCAATCCGCGACTATCCGATGCCGAACTGGTCACGCTGGTGGTGCTGCAGGCATTGCTCGGCTTTACTTCCGAGGCGCGCTGGTTGCGCTATGCCACTACCCACCTGCGTGGGATGTTTCCTGATCTGCCAACGCAATCCGGTTACAACAAGCGTGTCCGGGCAGCGACCGGGATGTTGCGCGCAGTGTTCGCGCATCTGGTCGGCTGCTGCTCGCGCTCAACTGACGACGTTTGGGTCGTGGACTCCAGGCCGGTGGAGTGCGGGCGTTCACGAGAGACTGCCAAACGCTCCGATCTGGCCGGCTGGGCCGAGTATGGGTACTGTGCGTCGCACTCGCGGTATTTCTGGGGGCTGCGACTGCACCTGCTGTGCACTCCGGCGGGGCTGCCGGTCGCCTTCGCGCTCACCGGGGCCAAGGCTGACGAACGCGACACGCTGATGGGCATCTTCGATGCTGATCCTGCCCTGCTGGGCGCCCTCCCCAACCAACAGCTGATGGCGGACAAGAATTACTACGGCAAGCAGTTCGAAACCGAGCTTGCCAGCAAGGGGGTCACCCTGCTGCGGCCCGCTCGCGCGGGCGAGAAACCTCGTGCGGGACAACAGTTTTTTAACCGTTACGACAGATCATCGAATCCGTCAACAACACCCTCAAGGCCCAATTGGACCTCGAACGCCACGGCGGACGCACCGTTGCCGGTGTCGCCGCCCGCGTCCTGCAACGCATCCTGGCCCTGACCGCCGCGATCTGGCACAACGACCACGCCAGCCAGCCCATCCTGCGATCACTGACTGCCTACGACCACTAACCCCTTGGAATCACTCATCTAGTCGAAAACCGCTTCAGCCGGCAATTCTAGAGTGCCAGACGCGAACACCATCGTCATGCGTCACCAGCCCAGGACAAGGACTCCGCCGTGGCATTGCCTACAGAATGATCCATGCGGTCAGAGCGCATGGATCGACCATGGTGGCATCATCATCACAACCCATCAATAGCATTGGATTTCGAATCTCCCTTGTGGGGGTCGGCCGGCCGCTACGATGAACCGCATTGATGATGGTGAAGACGGATCGTCACGCGCGGCGCGACGTTCAGCGCTTGCAGACGGGTGACACCGAGACGCCTCAACGCGTGGGGAGTTGCCTGACGAACCGTTGACTTCGAGCAGTGGCTTTAGTCTTTGGGATTAGAATTTCGGGGTGTCGATGAACCTGGGTGCCGTGGGGCGGCTGCTACCGGAGTTGACCGGGGATGCCCGAGCTGATCGTTGGCGCGAGCATCGAGCTGCTGTGCGGGCGGAGCTGATAGAAGCGACGCTTCGCGCGATCGACGAGTACGGGCCTGACCTGTCGATCGACGATGTGGTAAAGACCGCGGGGATCCCCAGGCCCAAGCTGTATCGATTCTTCGCGGATAAGGACGCCTTATTCGCCGCGGTCGGCCAGCGGGTGCAGGAGCTGATCATCGAGCAAGTCGTGCCGCAGTTTGATGCCGCCACCACGGCGCTGGAGCTGGTCAGCTCCGCGGTGGCCGCGTACGTCGGGCTCGTGGATAAGCGGCCCAATCTTTTCCGTTTCCTGGTGAATTCCCACTTCAGGGACGGGCGTTCGCCCGCGGATTTGATCGAGGGCGGCAGGCCCCTTTCGGACGCCACAGTGGATGCTTGGTCAGCAGCTATCGAGGCGCGTGGTGGCGAGGGCGCCAACTTTGAATATGTTGTGGATGCTGCTCTGGGAGCGGTGGGGCTTGGTGTGCTGCGCTGGCTGAATTCCCCGACCGTCAGCAAGGATGCCCTTGTCGAAGAGTTGACTGCTTTTTTGTGGGGCGCCTTTTCGGCAATTGCGGAAGTGCGTGGGGTGCACCTCACTCCTGACACGACGCTAGAGTCACCAGCCAAGGCGAATTGAGCGGTCGCTTTCCCAGTTCAGGCGGCTGGCGGCGCCGACATGCTGAATCTGCAACTTCCCCCAAACCGTAGGGGCATACACCAGGAGGAATGGATGCGCCGGAAACACGGATCGGGAGTGAGATATCGTCAACACCTGTGGGGACACCAGACGCCCAGGCAGTTGCAGGATGGCCCACTCGGGTCGGAGTTGAGTTGAGTTTGCCGAGGCTGACACGCGATGTGAACGGCGCCATACGCTGGCGCTACGAATGGGTTAGGTCGCTAATTTGAAGAATCACCACATGACCGAGATGCTGACCCAGATGCAGACTTCTTCGCGTGAAACTCCGCTCGAAGACGAGGCGGTTAGCGGCTTACGAGGAGAAGTTTCGGGAGGAACAACACGATTTGTGCTGAGATGTTCAGAGAATCTCGACCGGCTCGGGCGCAGCTCGTTTTCGCTGAACTGGATGAAAACCGGACAAGGCAAATTGGGATGTTCGCGCGCGCCCGAGTTCGCGGGGATTGACCTATACCGACATCAACCGCCCGCCGGCCTACGGGACGCTGCCCGAGCACAATGCGACGCGCAATTTCGCCCCGGCGCGGCTCCGTAGGTGACCCCTATGTCCAGATGCCGACCATCGACGCTTATGACATCCTCGATAAGAAGGAGGCCTGGGCGGACAACGTCAGGACGCTGTATACGGAGGCCAAGGCGGGGCAGTGGAACTCCATTAGCGATTTGTCCTTACAATTTTCCGGGCCGGGGAGTACCTATCCAAGACGCATGTCGGCGATGAGATCTTCCGCTGCATACAGGACGAGTCCCGTCACATCTCGTACGGGACCCTGAAGTTGAAGAACTTCCTCGACAGCTCGATTGATCGGGAAAAGGCGCTTTCGGATATGCATCGGTTCGCCGATCTTGGTGAGCAGATCATCCCCACTGTACTGAGCCGCCCCTGTTGGGCCGCGGCCGTGACGATGGGCGGTGAGTGGACAAGATCGAC
>NZ_JCALEJ010000055.1:0-4579 GCF_059813315.1 Mycobacterium sp. NGS11 | reverse complement strand
CGGTTAGTGGGTAGTTTAATAACTTGTAACGAAGCGACGGCCTGCGACGCTACGACGGTGTGCTCGATCACATCATGCTCTACTCGCCCTCTATCGCGATCCCACCTGACCGTGTCCAGGAAAACCTGGACTCACTGATCAACGAATGCGCACCCGCGGCCCGACCACACCGGGTAATGGCGACGACGCCAGCGGCCATATCGTCCCGTCCAGAAGACCACTACTCGGCAGCCGAGGTGGACGACGGTGGCGCTGACAATCTCTACAGACACGGGAACCGACACCGCAAAATCTTCCGCGACACGACACCATGTCGACGGCGTCCGAGCAGGCCGTGCCACTTGGGTGATACGCCCTCATTGTGGGCGCAGGCCACAGTTTGTCGCCGGTCCGGAACCTTGCCAAGATAGATGTGTGCGCACGAAGGCAGGTATTTGGGGTGGACGTACCGCTGCCGAACGCCGTGCCGACCGTCGGCGCCGTCTCATCGAGGCGGCGACCGACATCTGGAGTGACAGCGGCTGGGCCGCAGTCACCATGCGGGGGGTATGCGCCAAAACATCGCTGAATGACCGCTACTTCTACGAAGAATTCAACGACCGTGACGGATTACTGGTCGCTGCATGGGACAGCGTCCGCGATGACATGCTCAAAGAGATCGAGGCGATCTTCGCAGCCAGCGCGGATCAGCCGCCGCTGGATTCCGTGCGTGCGGCGATTCTGGTGGTCATTGAGCGCATCGCACAGGACCCTGGCCGGGCTCAGATTCTATTGACGCACCATGCTGGCAGTTCCCCCCTACAGGAACGGCGGATCGCAGCGCTGCAGCAAGCATCTGAACTCGTAGTGCTCGCCGCCCAGCCGCACCTGAAACCCGATGTCGACCACACGGCCGTGCGAATGGACACGCTGTTCGCCGTGGGCGGATTCGTCGAACTCATCACGGCCTGGCACGTCGGGTTGCTCGACGTCGATGCCCAGCAGATCGTCGAGCACTCGAGTCGGTTGGCAGCGACGCTGTCGGACCAATATCTCCGTAGAGAGCCAGCGACGTAATGTCGCCATTGCTGAAGATGTGCATCTAATTCTGGTTTGAGCCAAGGCGACGTGACTGCCATGGTGTCCTCAGTCGACTACCTGATATTCGTCAGCGCGGTGGCGAGTTCGCAACAGCTTCTTGTCGTACTTGCCAACCCTGGGTCGCGGGACTTCGGCAACGAACGCCCAGCGCTCCGGGATCCCATTTCGCGACTTTTCCGTCGAGGAAGGCACGCAGTTCATCACTGATCCTCGCGTCGTTGTGGTGACGATGAACGCCAATGGTCTCTCCTGCCACTTTTCGTCGGGCACCCCGATCACCGCGGCTTCATGCACCGCGGGATGGGCGATGAGGGTGTTCTCCCGGTCCACCGACGAGATCCACTCGCCACCCGATTTGATGACATCATTCGCCCGGTCGGTGAGCGTCAAGAAGCCATGCTCGTCGATTCGCCCCACATCACCGGTGCACAGCCATCCCTCATCGAACTTGTCGGGATCGTCGTCACCGATGTATGAGCCCGTCACCCGAGGCCCGCGGGCTTGGATCTCGCCGACTGCCTGCCCATCCCACGGTAGGGTGCGGCCATCGTCGTCACGCAGCCTGATCTCAACTCCGCATATCGGGCGGCCCTGAGTGCCGCGCCCTCGATGCCAGACGTCGGTCGTGACACGGTGGCCAGTGGCGAAGTTTCGGTCATGCCCCAGGCCTGAATGATTGGGACACCGAACTGGCTCTCGAACTGCTGCATCAGTGCCACCGGTACGGCTGACCCGCCGCAGGCGACCAGGCGCAGCGACGAAATGTCGTGCCCCGGCTCGGATTCCAGGAAGTGCCGGACGTCATTCCAGATGGTGGGGACGGCGCCGGCCACGGTCGGTTGGGTGTCCTCGATGATGGCCACCGACGGTCCCGCCTGCAGGTATCGGTCAGGCAGCACGAGGTCGGCCCCCGACATCAGGGCGGAATAGATGAGACCCCACGCATTCGCGTGGAACATCGGCACGACGGGCAGGATGCGGTCGGGCTCGCCTATCGACAGTGCGTTCGGGGTGCAGCCGGTCAGCGAGTGCAGGTAGGTTGAACGATGGCTGTAGACAACACCTTTCGGGTTGCCGGTCGTGCCGCTGGTATAGCACATCGCCGCGGCCGACCACTCGTCGAGGCGCGGCCAGTCGAATTCCGGGTCTTGAGCAGCGATCAGGTCCTCGTAGCGGAGCACGGTTTTGTCGCTGGTCAGCAGCGGCTCGCGATCGCCGTCGCCGACCGCGATCACGGTGTGCACCTACGACATCGCCGGCAGCGTATTCGCCAGGAGCGGCGCAAGTGACAGGTCGGCGATGACGATCGTGTCGTCGGCATGGTTGGCGATGTAGCCCAGCTGTTCTGCCGTCAGCCGAATGTTGAGGGTGTGCAGAACGGCGCCCATCGACGGGACCGCGCAATAGGCTTCCAGGTGCTCCTGGTTGTTCCATTGGAAAGTGGCCACCCGTTGGTCGCCGGTGATTCCGAGGCCACGTAGCGCGTTGGCCAACTGTTTGATCCGTACGCTGAGCTCGCCGTACGTCGTTGTACGGTAGCCAGAGTCAGTCGGCGTGACGACCCTGCTGTAAGCGTGAATCGACGTTGCGTGCCTGACGATCGATGTGACGGTCAACGGAACGTCTTTGCATGGTGCTTTGCACTGGTGCGCATCCTTCGGGTCTGTGTTAGGTGGTGAACACGTCCGCAGTTGAGGGCGGTTGGTGGACGAAGTCGCCATAGTTGGCGCGGAGGGCATCGATGATGGTGTCAGGGGAAGATCGTCGAACACGCCACGATCATGGAGGTATTCCATGTGCTGGGAACCGTCGCCGGTAAAGGCGTGCAACATCGCGTCGCGCTCACCGTCGAATCCGATGGGTTCGACGCCGAATCGGTCGCACAGTTCGCGATTGAGCGCCGGCGTGGCCTTCACCCACAATCGTTGAGCAGCATCAGGCTGTAGCCGTGGTAGACGAACACATCCGTACCACCCATCCGCTCACGTAAGTTCTCCGTCTGCAGATGGTTGCCCACGTCGGCGAAACCCAGCCGCGCCGGAATCCCGCGGCGCGACAGGCGGCGGTCAGGAGCACCGCCTTGGGAATGCAGTACGCACGTCCGGCGACGGCGACCGCACTGGCTTGGTACTGGCGTGGGTCTTCGGGGATAGAATTCGCGTCGTACCAGATCGGATCGCGCACCGCGGTGATGATGCGGTGCGCCTTGTCGATCGGATCAGTGGCAACAGCGTGTCGCGGATGCGGTGAATTGCTGCACGGCATCGTGTTCCCAGTCGAGGAACTCGGTGGACGCGAAGAATCGCGCCATTCCTGTCGTCCTCAGTGACGCAGGGTGATCGGCAACCCGTCCATCGGGATTGGAAGTGACTTGTTGTCCCAGCGGACGCGGTAATCGGCGTTGAGGCTCCAGGTATGGGTGCGCAGCATCTGGTGCAGGATCGCTTTGACCTCGCGCGAGTGCCGATGCATGCGTATGCATTTGTGTGCACCGCCGCCGAACGGCAGCCCCGCGAAGCGGTGCGCTTGATCCTCGCAGCGCGAAACGTCGAACTGTGATGGGTCGAAGCGTCCGGGTCACTCCCGACGTCGCGGACGTAATGGTTGACGGAGGAGGTGATGGCGACGAGGGTGTCTGCTGGAATGTAGTAGCCGTCGATTGCGGTGTCCTCCATAGTCTTTCGCATCACCAGTAGGACGGCTGCGACCAGTCTCATCAACTCCTTGATGATCAGGTCCAGGGTGGCGAGAGCCTCCAAGTCATCGATCTCCGGGGGACGATCGCCGAGACCGTCCGCTTCGGCGCGGGCCCGGTCCTGCCACTCGGGATGCTTCGCCACTTAGTAGTCACTGCGGTGGTGGTAATGGTCGACGTGTCGTGAGCCGCCATCATCAAGAAGATCATGTGGTTGATCACGTCGCCGTCGCTGATGCGTTCGCCGTCTTCGGTGCTCGCGTGACACAGCGCGGCGAACAGATCATCGCTGTGTCCTGCACGGGCGGACGGCGGGTGGCGGGCGAAATACTGCTCGAGCACCCGTCGGCCCCGTACGCCCGCGCGGGAGCGAGTGCCGGGGAGCGGCGCGCGGACAAGCGAACTGGCCGCGCGGACGGTAGCGATGAGCGCCTGACTGACGGCGGCGCTGCTGTCCTTGCCTCGGCCACCCATGAACACATCCGTGGCGATGGCGATGGGCCACCGCCGACTCAACCGGCGAAGACCATCGTCGATGCGTTTCGGTGCGGGAACGAGGATTGTGCACGTGACGCGCATCGGGATCGATCGTGGAGATCACCTGATCGGGCGGCACCCGCGGCGCGATACGCCACTGTCCGTCGGTACCGTCTGACCCGTCGGCCGGTTCGACGTCTTGGCCGGCGATCAATGCCAGTAACGCCATCGCCTCGGCTGCCCGGGACTCCTGCTGATCGGGCAGCTCGGCAAGCACCCGGCGGGCGTCGCTGACCAGGGCATCGAGCAGCCGGTCGCGGGCCGCCG
>NZ_JCALEJ010000054.1:0-5821 GCF_059813315.1 Mycobacterium sp. NGS11 | reverse complement strand
CCCGGTGTTCCACGGATTGCGGGCCGGCCCCCAATAGTCGGGTTCCGTCACGCCCTTGGCCCCGAACTCCGGGGTGTTGGTCTTGCCGAAGATCACCAGGCCCGCGTCCAGGAACCGCTGGGTGACAAGGGCATGCCGGTCGGCCACGTCATGGGCCAGCGAGCGCGAGCCGCACGAGGTCGCAAAGCCGCGGTATTCCTGACCGAGGTCTTTGAGCAGAAACGGCACACCGGCGAACGGTCCGCTCAGGTTGAGGTCGGCGGCCTGCCGGTCGGCCACGTCGTCGAGGCGGCAGACGATGGCGTTCAGCCGCGGATTCACCTCGTCCGCTCGCTGCCGCGCCAACGCGAGGAGCTCGGCCGGGGTGACCTGCTTGCGCGAGACCAGGTCGGCCAGCGCGGTCGCATCCAACGACATGTACTCGTCAAGGTGCACGAGTGCTCCTTCGCTTCGGTGGGCTTACGTAGCGCGGGCATCACCCTCTGCGCGATCAACGCCGCTGCACGCTGTCGACGTTAAGCCAACGCGAGCTTTGCGTGGGGGGCGCCTTAGTATCACCTGATGCCCGCGGCAGCTGAACCGTTCACGATCCAGGGCCCCGGCGGGGTGCAGATCGTCGCTGACCGCTTGGGGGATCAGCAGGCGCGCGCGGTGGTGTTCTTGCACGGCGGCGGACAGACCCGCCGGTCCTGGGGGAAGGCGGCCGCTGCCGTGGCGGCACAGGGGTGGCAGGCCGTCACCGTCGACCTGCGTGGCCACGGCGAATCGGACTGGTCCGACGACGGCGACTACCGCGTCGTCAGTTTCGCCGCCGACGTCCAAGAAGTGCTGCGCACGCTGCCCCCGCGGCCGGTGCTGGTCGGTGCATCCTTGGGAGGGTTCACATCAATGCTCCTCGCCGGGGAGCTGTGCCCGGGCATCGCCAGCGCGGTCGTGTTGGTGGACATCGTGCCGAACATGGACCAGTCCGGCGCGAACCGGATACATGCCTTCATGGCCGACCGCGTGGAGTCGGGCTTCAGCTCACTCGACGAGGTCGCCGACGCCATCGCCGAATACAACCCGCACCGGCCGCGACCAACCGATCTGGAAGGCCTGACCACCAATCTGCGTCGCCGCGGCGATCGCTGGTACTGGCATTGGGACCCTCAATTCATCAGCGGCACTGCGGCTTTCCCGCCTTTCGAGGTGACCGACCCGGACCGGATGCACGCCGCCGTCGGCGCTATCCTGCGCGGAGGGGTGCCCATGCTGCTGGTCCGCGGCCAGATGAGCGACCTGGTCAGCCAGGAGCGCGCCGACGAATTCCTCGCGCGTTTCCCGCAGGTCGAATTCACCGATGTTCGCGGCGCGGGACACATGGTGGCGGGCGACCGCAACGACGTCTTTGCCGGTGCTGTGCTGGACTTCCTTGCCCGGCACGTCGATGCCGGATGAACCGCATGCGTGGAAAAAGTTGGCCGCCAACTCATTTCAGGTCGGCAGCCCTGCTACTATCTGGCGGGCGCAAGGGAGAAAGGGACGGCGTGACCATACGGTGGTTGCGGGGGCCGGTACTCTTAGGGGCTGTGATGGTGATCGCGACAGCGGTGGCGAAAACCGCTCCCGCAGCGCCGCCCCCGGCTCTGCCGTCGCCGCCCCCCGCGCCGGGCATCGGAGTCGATCATGAATCCGGCAGGTGCACAGCCGGATTCGCGGCGCAGGGATCCGACGGCAGTTACTATCTGATGACGAGCGGGCACTGCGACTCACACGACGGCACGGAATGGACGTACGGTAACGACGCTCCGCTGGGCAGGATCTCCGCCAGCGAGCACGACGGCGACAAGCGAGACGCCGCGATCATCCGTCTGGAGCCGAGCGTCGGGATGCCGATAGGCGACGTCGGCGGCAGGTATCAGGTCCGGGATGTGTTGAGCCGCCAGCAGATTCAGGCCGGCATGCCGTTCTGCAAGATCGGCGCGGTGACCGGCGAGACGTGCGGTGCCGTCAAAAGCATCAACGGTGACGTCGTCGAGGCCAGCGTGTTCAGCCTGGACGGCGACAGCGGCAGTCCAGGCTTCGTGATGAACCCGGACGGCACCGTCAGCGCGGTCGGTCTGTTGATGTCATCGCCCGACGGCGACGACTACACGACGTACTTCATGCTCATCAATCCGCTGCTGGGCAAGTGGGGACTTCGGGTGCTTCCGTGAGTGGCGCTCGCCGCGGTGAGCGGGGATCCGTTCGCACCTGAAAGCCGTTTACTGCGGGTGGGCGGCCACGTAATCGGCGGCCGGGATCGGCGACGATGCGTCGTAACCGATGGGGAGCAACACATCGCCCGCCGTCGTCAGACAGTAGACGTCCCACCGGTAGTACGTGGCGAACGTCGCGGGGTCGGCGGCGATCAGCGCCGCGTAATCGTCGACCGCGCGCACATATTGGTTGGCGTGGTTGTACCCGTAAATGGCGTGATCGCGATCCGTGGCGAACCCGTTGGCCGCCAGGTAACGGCCCGCCGCCAGGATGCTGTCGTGGGGCGAGTGGATGTCGCCACCCTGGCCGTAGCCGGCGAACGTCGAGGGCAGGAACTGCATGGGTCCCTGCGCGCCGGCGGTGCTCGCGCCAACGATGCTGCCGAAGCGCGACTCGACGAAGTTGATCGCGGCCAGGTAATTCCAGCTGACCCCCGATTCGGACTCCGCCTGGCGGTAGTAGTTCATCAGCTCGTCGGCCGGCGCCGGCGGCGTGATGCGCCACGCCGGCAGCGTTTCTCGCACCGGGGTCAGCGCGGTGAGCTGGCGGCGGGCGTCGACGTTGCGGTCGTAGACATCAGCCAGCTCCGGTGGGATACGCGGGCGCGTGGTGGCGTCCCACTCGGGGTGGCGCCCGATGGCGCGGTAGGCCGCCTGCTCGCGATGCGCCGCCGCCGTCAGCGCCGGGTCCAGTGTCCCTGGATCGCGCAGCGCGCGCTCGTCGGCCACCAGGTCGTCGGCCAACTGCGTGGGGTCCGACGCCAGGCGAGGCTGCGCGCCCGGCGTGCCTGAGTCGGCGGGCACCATCCGTGTCGTCAGCGCCGGAGGCGCGGGGACGTGCGCGGCCGTGGTCGGTCCGGTCGCGGAGTCGGGATGCGGCGCCGAACAACCGGCGAGCGCGAACACGATCGCCCCAACGACAAGTGACGCGGTGCGCCAGTCACGACTCGCGGTGATGCGTGCGTCCAATGCCTCGAATCCCACCGTTCCGTAGTTGGGTTACCGCGAGTCTGTCGCATCCGAGCATCGGACATCAATGCGGCGGCGGTCTTTTGTTCGCAGGGAGTTGTCACAATTGCGCGGCACTCTCAAACTGATTGGTATGCGCGACCGCGAGAAGATCGACTCGGAATTGCGGCTCATCGCGCTGCGGCGCCAAGCGATCCGCGAGCAGGGTGGTAGGCCATCGTCCGTAGAGGCCGACGAACTGCTCGACGAAATCCTGGCCCACGGCGCCGGCACGTCTGAGCTCGATCCGTTTGCAGTCTGGGAGACCGAGGTCGTCGCCGCCGCACGGTCGCGCGGCAGCAGAATCCGCGCCATCGCGTCGCGGCGACAAAAGGTTGCCGCGCTGCGCCGCTTCGGCCTTTTCGCCGCGCTGCCGCTGTCTCTGGTGGCCGTCGTCGCCGCCGTGCTGGTGATGTTCGCACTCCACCGCCAGGATTCGTCCGCGCAGCCGGAGGACCCCCCGCCGTCGGCCGCGCCCTTCACACCTGCCGCGCCCCCGACGCCGGCCGCGCCCTTCACGCCGGCCGCGCCGAAGCCGTCGGCTCCCGCGATCAGCGCTATTGACGCGGCGTTCGTCTCCGTGCTGAAGCAGGAAGGCGTGCCAGTTCCCAGCCAGGATTACGTGCTGGCGCAAGGGCATGCGGTGTGCGATTTCCTGGCGCACCAACCGAACTTCGCGGACGCCGTCGGGTTCGTGCAGCGCACATCCGTATGGAATGCCGATCAGAGCACCGCCGTAACCGCGGGTGCCATTGCTTCCTATTGCCCCCAGTCCCGACCTACGACCCCTGACCAGATCTCGCCGGCCTATCAGAACACGCTGTCTGATCTGCAGGCCATTGAGCAGAAGCTGCAAGGCATTCAAGGGAATCTCAAAGACATTCAAGATGGTCTGCCGGGCATACCGGGCCGACCGTGACCGGCGCCGTCGGCAGGCCGTCCGAAAAATGCGTGTGGAAATAGTGACCTGTAGTTATTGTTTTCGCTATCATGGGTTAGTAGCCTCACAGCGGAGGAGGCCCTCATGCGTTACATCACCTCGATCGATCCCGTTGACCACCAGCGCACGAGTCGCCCGCTGGTGGGACAAGCGCTGAAAAGTCCGGCCAAAGAGCCCGCGTTGCTTTTGATGGCGGTCGGACTGGTGGCGTACGGGCTCTGCCTTGCGTGCTTGGCGCACTGCCAATACGGGAACGCGCTCATCGCCGCCGTCATTTCGTTGCTGGCTCTGGCGACGGGCGGGGCCTGGTTATGGGTGGAAGCACGGCGAGTCCGGAAACTTGACAGCGACTGGAACAGCAAAGAACACGAAAACCTGGCGGGCTGATCGAATTCACCGCCGCATTCGAAGCCGCACCTGGTTTTATGGTTCAAGTAAAAGTTTGAGCTGTTCGCCATAAAGGCTGAGCGATTCGACAGTCAACATATTCTCATGTGCGCAATCGACCGCATACTCGGTGATGTCGCCGACGACGTAAGGGCGCCAGCTCTGTGTGAATGACGCACTGCGCTCGCTATCACCCGGCGCAGCGACGAATATGGTCATGTCACCGCCATAAATTCGGGGTTCGTGGGCCCGCTGCAGCTTTACGTTGCCATTGAGATTTTGAATGAGCCAATCGACAAGCCGCTTGAGCCGCGGAAACTCCGTGATTCCTCGCTGAACCATTATTTCTTCTAGGCGCTCATAGGTGAGCGGCTCATCCTCCTCGGAAAGGTCTATGCCGTAGAAACGCAAGACTTCTTCCAAAGTCTCTTTGTCCTCTAGGGGGTGGCTGGGTAGTGTCGCGCTGTCGTCGAGACGGACTTGAGCGTCGAAAAGGATGAGGCGTCCGATTGCGCATCCGCGTTGCTGCAGCTCGATGGCGATTTCATGCGCGACGACGCCGCCGAAAGACCAGCCCAGAAGATTGTAGGGTCCGCTGGGGCTAATCCTTTGAATTCTGTCGGCGTAGTTCTTCGCCATCTCCTGAATTGTCCGAGGTTCAGCTTCTTCGGCCTCTAAGAGTTGCTGAATTCCAACGATCGGGCATTCCAGGTACTGACCAAGACGCTGATACGGCCAACTCATTCCGCCCCCGGGATGGATGCAGAACAGCGGAACACCCGTACCCTCCTTGAGGATCTCGACAGGCACAACTTCGGGCTCGCTGGTCTGCCTGCCCACCTGCAGGCTCAAGCGCCTCACGGATGGCGCGTGGAACAGGGTGCGCACCGCAAGGTCGGTATCGAGCGCTTCGTTGATCGCGGCGATGACTCGCATCGCCGAGATGCTGTCGCCGCCGAGCTCGAAGAATGAGTCATCGACCCCGACTCGTTCGAGGCCGAGGATGTCGGCGTAGATGCCGGCCAGGATTTCCTCGGTGGCCGTGGAGGGGGCGCGGTAACGCTCGGTGTCGGTGTAGTCGGGGGCGGGCAGGGCGCGGGTGTCGAGCTTGCCGTTGGCGGTCAACGGGAGAGCGTCGATGGCGATGATGGCGGCCGGGATCATGTAGGCGGGCAGGTGTTCGGCCAGCGCGCTGCGCAGGGTCGCGGGGTCGGCGTGCCCGGTGATGTAGCCGATCAGGCGTTTGGCC
>NZ_JCALEJ010000053.1:0-6231 GCF_059813315.1 Mycobacterium sp. NGS11 | reverse complement strand
GTCGACTGGCCGTTCAGCGGGGCCGGCCTGGCGCGTTGAGTCGGGCCATGAGTTCACGGTTGGCGGCGCGGGCGGCGGCGAGGTCTTCGTCGCGTTCGTCGAGTTGTTGTTGTTGGTCGATGACCTGCTGTTCGAGATGGGTGATCCGTTGGTGGAGTGCATCGATGTCGGTTGGGGCGCGAAGCCCGGACTCACGCCAGGTGTGTTCGCCGAGTGCTTGGGAGAGCCGCTGCTCGAGTTGGCGGATGCGTGCGTCGAGCCGGGCTGCGCGTTCGTGGGCGGCGAGCAGGTCGGCCTGTAGTGAGGCGTGGGTGACCGCGGGGCCGGTGTGCTCGTCGGGGACTGGATCTGCTTGCAGCGCGTGGATTTTCTCTAGTAGGTCGCGGTGCCGGTAGAGGAATGTGCGGTCGACTGCGGCGGCGCGGGCGATCGCGGACGCGCTGAGCGGGTCGCCGGCGGTTGCGGCTTGGTCGATCGCGGCCAGCACGCGCCGGCGTCGGCGCATCGAGTCGTCGTGACGGCCGTCGAGCATCGATCGGGTGCGTGTGCTCGACGAGATAGAGTGTGCGCGTGTGTGATTCGACGTTGCGTCGGTGGTTGTGGTCATGCGGTGGCCTCCGAGGCGGTGGTTGCCGGTGCGGGTGCAGTGGCGGCGAGGGTGGGCATGCCGAGCGGGATCGTGTGGGCCGCACGATGACGACGCATGATGGCGACCGCGTCGTCGATCTGCGTTCGCTCGGTGTCGTCGAGTTCGGCGATGTCGCCTTTGATCCTGTTGATCAGTCGCCGGATCCGGGTGATCTCCTCACCGAACTGCACCCTGGCCGCCGGCGGCGCTCGGGATGGAAGCCGTTCCTCTACCACCTGAGCAAGGGCGAGCCGGAGCGGCGGCGCACGATCAAGCTTCGGACCTCGCGCAGGCATCCGACCATCCTGACCGTCGGGCAGGTGCAGGCGATCCTCGACGCCTGCACCCACCTGCGGGATCGCTTGCTATGGGCATTGTTGTGGGACACGGGGATTCGGATTGGTGAGGCGTTGGGTCTGCGTCACGAGGACGTGGCCGCTGCCGAGGGTGAGCTGACGGTCGCGCCGCGATCCAACGACAACAGGGCGCGCGCCAAGTCGGCGACACCACGCACCATCCCGGTCGGCCCGGAGGTCATCCGGCTCTACGCCGACTATCTGCACGATGAATACGGCGACCTGGACTCCGACTATGTGTTCGTCAACCTGTGGGGCGAGCCGTTCGGGCACCCGTGGGGCTATCCCGCGGTCTACGACCTGGTGTTGCGGCTGCGCCGGATCACCGGCACCGACTTCGATCCCCACTGGTATCGGCACACCTACGCCACCCGACTGCTCCGCAATAGCACCCCGATCGAGGTCGTCAGCACGCTGCTGGGGCATTCGTCGATCGCGACCACGATGGACATTTACGGGCATCTGTCCGTCGAGGACGCCCGCCGGGCTTTGGAGGCGGCCGGCTTCCTGACTGGGCAGGAGGTGCGCTGGTGACCACAGCAGAACCCACGCCGGCCGCCACGGCTTTGGGGTTGCTGAGCATGCTCATGGCCGCTGTTCGACCGGAATTCCGGGCCGACATCCTGGTTCCCGAGCGGGGCGCGCTGATGTTCGATACCGCGCCGTGCCGGGTGCCGGGCTGCGTCCGTCAACCACGCATCCGCGGGCTCTGCAAAGGCCACCACAACGCGTGGCAACAGGAAGGCCGCCCGGACATCGACGTGTTCGCCACGATCGCGTCCCCGGAGGGACTCGGGCGCAAGGAGCTCACGGCCTGCGCTGTCGCGGGCTGCCGCTTCGGTGTTGCCCGACGAGGCTTATGCGTTCGCCATCACGGAATTTGGGAACGGTCCAGTCGGCGCGACCGTACCGCCTGGATAGCCGCTGTTCCGCTCGTGCATGATCCCGATCATCCGGTGTGCGCGTTGTCCTACTGCACATTGTGGACACAGGGACGCTCGGCGTTTTGCGTCAACCACCGATCGCGGTGGGAGGCGGCAAGACGTCCCGACATCGACGAGTTCATCGTGCTCTGCGAGTCCTATGGCGATGACCGGTTCGACTTCCGATCGTTCGATGATCGCCGACAGCTCAAATTGGAGATGCAGTACGCGCTGCAGTGCCGACACGATGAACGACAGGTCAAGACCCCCGCTGGCATCGCGAGGGCGGTTATCGCAATCGTGGCCGCCAGCGGGGTAGCCTCGCTGCTGGAGTGGCCGACGACGCGTTGGATCGAGTTCTTCGACGCCAATCACGCTGCCCGACACGGCCAGAACGGGCAGGTGGCGTTTCTGCGCTACGCCTATCGCTGTCTGGAGGACCTGCACTGCGGCAGCGGGTGGGAGGCCGAATTCCCGCGCGACGTGTGGGAGCTTCGCCGACTCGGCGTCGAGGGCCGCAAGCGACTGCGGTTCGACGGGATTACCCAACCGTGGCTCCGGGACTTGGCCAAGCGGTTCGCCCGCTGGCGGTTGAGCATCGGACGCAGCCCCAACCAGGCCTACATCGACGTTCAGGCGGTGACGCGTTTGGCCGGCTTCTTGGCGTCCCCGCCGGTCAACATCACCCGCCTGGCCGGCATCAACCGCGCGGTGTTGGAGCGCTACCTTGCTGACCTGTCCACCGACTCCCGAGCACTCCGCTCCCGAAGTCGCGACATCAGCTCGTTGGGTGCGTTCCTCGACGCGATCCGCCGCCACGAGTGGGACGCCGACCTGCCCGCCAGTGCCGCGTTCTACCCCGATGACTTCCCCAAGCCTGACAAACGCCTGCCCCGCGGGTTGGCCGAGTACATCATGGCCCAGGTCGAACAGCCCGCGAACCTGGACAGGTGGAACAACCCCGAGAGTCGGCTACTCACAATGATTCTGATGCGCTGCGGCCTGCGCATCGGCGACGCCACCAAGATCGCCTTCGACTGCGTCATCCGTGGCGGCGACGGCGCCCCCTACCTGCGCTACACCAACGCCAAGATGAAACGCGAAGCCCTCGTCCCCATCGACGAGGAAGTCGAGAAGGCCATCGCCGAACAACAACAGCGGATCCGCCAACAATGGCGCGACGGCAGTTCATGTTTGTTCCCTGCCCCAAAGATGAACCCCGACGGCCACCGGCCGCTGACCACGCAGTCCTACCGCGGCGGGCTACGAGACTGGCTGGAGCGCTGCGACGTCCGCGACGAACACGGCCGCCCAGTGCACCTGACACCGCACCAATGGCGCCACACCTTCGGAACACGGCTCATCAACCGGGACGTCCCGCAAGAAGTCGTACGGGTGCTACTGGACCACTCCAGCGGCGAGATGACCGCCCACTACGCCCGCCTTCACGACGCCACCGTCCGCCGACACTGGGAGTCCGCTCGAAAGGTCGATGCCAAGGGCCAAACCGTTTCGATCGACCCCGATGGCCCACTGGCCGAAGCGAACTGGGCCAAGCAACGGCTCGGGCGCGTGACCCAAGCGCTGCCCAACGGCTTCTGCGGGCTGCCAGTACAAAAGACCTGTCCACACGCCAATGCTTGTCTGACCTGTCCGATGTTCGTGACCACGCCCGAGTTCCTACCGCAACACCACGAACACCGTCAGCAAGTCCTGCAGATCATCTCCGCTGCCGAGGCACGCGGACAGTTGCGCCTCGTCGAGATGAACCAACAAGTCCTCGGCAACCTCGACACCATCATCACCACCCTCGAAACCGACTCCGGTTCAGAGGAATTGGAGCCTGCTAATGCGGGCTGACAACAGCCGGCACCTCATCGTCGCCGCCCGACAACGCCACGAACTCACCCGAGCCAAGGCGATCCAGACCCTGAGGACCCTCGACGCCGAAGGCCGTCCGGTCACCTTCGAGGCCGTCGCTCACGCGGCGGCGGTGTCTCGGTCCTGGCTCTACGCGCAACCCGACATCCGAGCCGAGATCGAACGGCTTCGCGCTGCCCACCGTCGAGCACCCGCGACGCCGGTCCCCGCGCGGCAACGATCCTCGGACGCCTCACTGCTACGCAGGCTCGAAGCCGCCACCCAGCGCAACCGCACGCTGGCCGAGGAGAACCGCAAGCTCCGAGACCAGCTCGCCCGAGCGCTCGGCCAGCAGCGCACCGCGACCGAAACCACGTCCACTCACACCGCCCGGAAACGTCTCAGCTCGATAACGATCGGTCCCTGCTGAAAGGCCTCCCCATGTCCCCACCCCAAACGTCGACGACAACGTCCACAACGAAACGCCGCAGGTCGCAGCCCCGAATAGGCCAGCGACTCAAGATAATGCAGGACCAATTGGGCCATGAACACGCCAGCACCACGGCGTTGTACACCTGCGTGTCCAGCGATTTCCGCATCCGCACGTTGCGGCGGGTGTTGGACTCCACCATCAACGACGCACTGTCGTCCAGCAAGGAGGACTCGTGAAGCGTCATGTCGACTATGCCTGGCGGCTGCCGGAGATCATGGCCGCCCACGGCATGCACAACAGCACCGACTTGATGCCGCGGCTCGCCGAACGCGGTATCGAGCTGTCCCGGCCCCAGGTGTATCGCATCGTTTACCAACGGCCTGAACGGTTGTCACTGCACCTGCTGGCCGCCCTGTGCGACATCTTCGGATGCGGCGTCGAGGATCTTCTCACCATCACCGCGACCGACGTCCGCCGCAAGAAAGCCGCCTCGTCCACCACGACTGCGCGCCCGAATGTGGTTGACCTGAACAAGTCGGTGCGTCCGCGCCGGGCCCGGGTGATCCGCGATGAGGATTGATCCCGACCGGCCGCCGGCACGTCGCGGACGACCCGCGGTCCGCGACGGCGCCTTGTGCTGCACTAGGTGCCACCGGATGGCCAACCAGTTGCGCGTGAACTGGCCCGCTGATCGACTGTGCCACAGCTGCTTCTACACGGCGATGCGCACTCATGGCATCTGTCCCATTTGTGGGCACGACGGCGTGCTGCCCGGTCGGGTCAATCAAGCCGATCCTCGACCGGTATGCCTGTCGTGCCCCGGTATCTCCGACGACTATCGATGCGCAACCTGCCACACCGAAGGTCAGCTGTATCGCCGCGGGCAGTGCGCTCGATGCGCGCTTCGCGACGACCTCACCGCTCTGATGGTCCACGACGCCGCCGACCCAGTCGCCATGGGGACCATCGTGACAATCCTTTGCGGGGTTGACCGACCCGAAAGCATCCTTACCTGGAAACGCTCCCCCACCGTTCGGGCCCTGCTGCTGGGCCTGGCCAGCGAGGACATCCCACTCAGCCACGACGGTCTCGACGCCGCCGGACAGAGCAGACAGGTGTCCCATCTGCGCAGCCTCCTCGAGCACAACGGCCTGCTCCCGCCACGCGACGAACCCCTTGCCCGTTTCCAGGCCTGGCTGGCCTCAAAACTCGAAGCGATCTGCGAGCCAGCCGTTCGAGCCCCCGTCGAGCAATTCGCCACCTGGCATCACCTACAGCGCCTACGCCGAACCTCTGCTTCGGGCCAAAGCTCCCACGGACCAACACATTCGGCCCGACAAGAGATCAACGAGACAATCAAATTCCTCAGCTGGTTGCACGAGAACCATCACCGCACCGCGGCGACCTGCCGACAGCAAGACATCGACGAGTGGCTAGCCACTGGACCGACAACCCGTACCAAGATCCGCACGTTCGTCGTGTGGGCCTCAAAGAGCAAGGTCAATACCGCCTTACAGCTCGACGCGCCACAAGCTAAGGACACCCGCTTGCTCACCCAAGACCAGCGGCTGGCATGGATCAAGGAATTACTCCACGGGGACGCCGAATCACTGCCCTACCGCGTTGCCGGCACACTGTTGCTGCTTTACGCCCAGCCCGTGGCCAAAATCGTCGCCTTGCCGACAGCCGCGATCGTCATCGCCGCTGGCGAGACACGCATATCGCTTGGCGCCGAACCTGTTCCAATACCCGAGCCCTTCGCCAGCATGCTCAAAGATCACCTGCACAACCGACCCAACCTCCGGACCGCTGGAGGCCTGAAGACCAACCCCTGGCTATTTCCCGGCCACCGCGCCGGCAAGAACCTCGAACACCACACCATGATGCTGAAGCTGCGCACCCTAGGTATCAACCTGCTTGGAGCACGCAACTCCGCGCTGCAGAACCTGGTCGCCGAAATACCCCCTCCCGTCGTAGGCCACCTTTTGGGCTATAGCCACAACTGCACCCAACGACATGCCCAACTGGCAG
>NZ_JCALEJ010000052.1:0-6482 GCF_059813315.1 Mycobacterium sp. NGS11 | reverse complement strand
TAATGCCGCCATGGAGTCATTCTGGGCGCGGATGCAGGTCGAGCTACTTAACACCCGCAGATGGGCCACCACGATCGAATTGGCCGCCGCCATGGCCGATTACATCGACAACTTCTACAACGCGGAACGCCGTCACAGCTATCTCGGTAACATCAGCCCCACAGAGTTCGAAACGCTCTGGACGTCCACCTATTCGATCCCTCAACTCGCATAACCACGGCTCGAAACAGCGGGGACAGATCAGTTCACGGGGTCCGGTCAGTAACCCGGCGGGTGCGCAAGAAAGTCAGCGACGATATCGCGTAGCATCACCCACCGAAGCAAGAACCTCCGCAGGCCGATTTACACCGGATTCCGGACGCCACCTCGCAATCTCACCCACTACCGAATCCGCTCACTGCTGCACAGCGGCGCACTCCACGCACTGGTCAATGCACTCTGAATTACGAAGAGCCATGTCGTGGCGATACGGCACCACCGTCGATGCCATCAATCCTCCTCGCGGTGACTAACGTGCACGTGACAACTCAGCCGAGTCATAAGGAACGCGAGATGATTTCCTTCATCACCTCGTTCGTACCGGCGTAGATCTTTTGCACGCGCTGATCCACCCACAATCGGGAGATGGGGTACTCGGTCATGTAGCCATATCCGCCGTGAAGCTGCATACAGTCATCGAGTACCTTCATCGCTCGCTCAGTGGTCCACCACTTCGCCATGGCGACTGTCTGCACGTCAAGTTGACCCGCAAGGTGCAGGTCGATGCAGTGGTCGAGAAATACTCGTGCGATGCGCGTCTCGGTCGCGGCTTCAGCCAGCGTGAACTTGGTGTTCTGAAAGCCGAAGACAGGCCGACCAAACGCCTCCCGCTCACGGGTGTACTTGAGCGTCTGCTCTAAGGCCAGTTCCATCGCTGCGACAGCCCCAAGCGCGACGATGAGTCGCTCTTGGGGCAGCTGCGTCATCAGCTGAATGAAGCCCTGTCCCTCGGCCTGGCCCAGTAGATGCGAGCGCGGAACTCTCACTTCATCGAAGAACAACTCGGAGGTGTCCTGGCCGCGTTGGCCGATCTTGTCGAGAACCTTGCCACGCCGGAATCCCGCCCGGTCAGCCTCGACAGCGATCAAAGAGATGCCCGCAGCGCCCTGGCTCGGATCTGTCTTGGCAACAACGATGATGAGGTCGGCCTGTTGGCCGTTGGTGATGAAAGTCTTGGAGCCGGTGATCACGTACTCGTCACCGTCCAGGAGGGCCTTTGTCTTGACGCTCTGGAGATCGGACCCGGTCCCCGCTTCTGTCATGGCTATCGCCCCGATCATTTCACCGGACGCCATCCTGGGAAGCCACTGCCCGCGCAGCTCTTCAGTCGCGTACTGCAGGATGTAATGGGCCACGATTCCGCTGTGCAGTCCCGCGCCCCATGAGCTGTCACCGATGCGGGCCTGCTCTTCGAGCACGACCGCTTCGTGCGCAAAAGTGCCACCGCCTCCACCATATTCCTCAGGTATAGACATGCAGAGCAGGCCCAGCTCGCCCGCTCGGTTCCACAGTTCTCGGTCGACGTGGTGCTGGTCTGCAAAGCGTTGCGCATGCGGCGCCAATTCGGCCGAGAAGAACTTCGCAGCGAGGTCACGAAGCTCGAGTAATTCGGCATTCATCCAGGGAGAGATTGAGGAGGACATGATTACCTTCCGACTGTTGGAATTCCAGGGATTTGACGCTATGTCGTTTCGATTTCGATGAGGTATTCGCCGGCAGAGTGGCGCGCACGGATGGCCTTTTTGTCGTACTTTCCGACGCTCGTCCTCGGAATATCGGACACGAAGCTCCATCGCTCAGGAATCCACCACTTGGCGACTTTGCCCGAAAGGAACGATCGGAGTTGGTCAATGTCAACGTCGGTTCCGGGGTGGACGACGACAAGCGCCAACGGCCGTTCCTGCCACTTATCGTCCGCGACGCCGACTACCGCCGCTTCGTACACGGCAGGGTGCCCGATCAGCGTGTTCTCCAGCTCCACCGAGGAGATCCATTCGCCACCTGACTTGATGACGTCTTTCGAGCGGTCGGTCAGTGTCAGATAGCCCTCGGCGTCGATCCTGCCCACATCACCGGTACGCAACCATCCTTCATCGAACTTCTCCGTATCGTTGTCTCCGAAATAGGAACCGGTAATCCAAGGGCCGCGCGCCTGAATTTCCCCAACCGACCGACCGTCCCACGGCACGTCTTTCCCGTCGTCGTCCCGCAACCGGATTTCGACACCGCAGATCGGCCGGCCCTGGGATGCGCGCATCTCGCATCGTCGCGTCGCGTCGGCTCTGCCAGCCGGACGTGCAACGGTCGCCAGCGGAGAGGTTTCGGTCATACCCCATGCCTGTACAACGGGCACGCTGTACTTCTCTTCGAACGTCCGCATCAAGGAAAGCGGAACAGCAGATCCCCCGCACGCGACCAGCCGTAGCGAAGAAATGTCCCGCCTAGGGTGCGAATCCAGATATCGGTCGACGTCGTTCCAGATCGTCGGCACTGCACCGGCCACGGTCGGCTTGGTGTCTTCGATGATCGACACCAACGGTTCGGCATGGAGATACCGGTCAGGCAGCACCAGATCCGCACCGGACATCAACGCTGCGTAGATAAGCCCCCACGCATTGGCGTGAAACATTGGGACGATGGCCAGCACACGGTCGGCCTCGCTGACTGACAAAGCGTTAGCTGTGCAGGCGGTCAGGGAGTGAAGGTACGTCGAACGGTGGCTGTAGACGACGCCTTTGGGATCTCCGGTGGTGCCGCTCGTATAACACATGGCCGCGGCCGACAGCTCGTCGAGCCGAGGCCAGTCAAATGACTCTTCCTGGCCGGCAAGCACTTCCGCGTAACGCAGAACGGTCTTCCCGCATCCCTGTAGCGGGGCAACGTCGCCCTCTCCGGTGACGATGACGGTGTGCACCGACGCCATCGCTGGGAGCGCGCGCGCCAACAACGGGACAACCGAAGCGTCCACTAGGACGATCTGATCGCTCGCGTGGTTGGCGATGTACGCGAGTTGCTCCGGGGCCAAACGAATGTTGAGCGTGTGCAGGACCGCTCCCATAGAGGGAATCGCACAGTAGGCCTCCAGATGTTCCTGGTTGCTCCACTGGAAGGTGGCCACGCGTTGGTCTGCCGTGATGCCAAGGCTGCGCAGCGCGTTGGCAAGTCGAGCTACGCGCGGCAGCACACTGCGGTAAGGCGTCCTACGATAGCCATCTCCGGTCGAAGTGATGACCTCGCTGTCACCGTGTATGGCTGCCGCATGCTGAACGATCGCCGAAACCGTGAGGGGAACATTTTGCATGGTGCTTTGCATCGTGTAGTGCCCTTTCAGGCGAAGAGGTCAGGACGGCTGTTCGGGTGGTCGATGAATGTCCCGTAATGCGTTTTCAGCGCTTGCAGGATGTCTGCTAGGGGTAGATCGTCGTAGGCTCCCCGGTCGCGTAGATATTCCATGTGCTGGGTGCCGTCAGCGGTGAAACCATGGAGTAGCGCGTCGCTACGGCCGTCGAATCCGATCGGCGAGACACCGAAACGTGCGCACAGCTCGCGATTGAACGCCGGAGTGGCCTTGACCCACGCACCGTTGAGAAACATGAGACTGTAACCGTGGTAGACGAAAACGTCGGCACCACCCATCCGCTCGCGCAATGTCTTGGTCTGGAGGTGGTTTCGGACGTCGGCGAACCCCAGCCGCGCCGGGATTCCCGCCGCTCGGCACGCTGCAGTCAAGAGCACGGCCTTCGGGACGCAGTAGGCTCGTTCTGCGGTCGCGACGGTACTGGCGCGATACGCATGTGGGTTATCGGTCACCGTGTACGGGTCGTACCAAATGGAGTCACGGACCGCGGTGAAGATGGCGATGGCCTTCTCGGTGTCGCCGCAGGCACCACGGATCGCCGATGATACGAAGTCACGTACCGAATCTTGTTGCCAGTCAAGAAACTCCGTGGGTTCGAGGTAGGGCCTGTGGTCGACGGTCATCGGCGCTTCATCTCCAACGGAAGTCCGTCCACCGGAATGGGTAGCGAGGTGTTGTCCCATCGGACGTGATAGTTTTCCGGAACCGACCAGGTGAACGAACGCAGCATCCTCTGCAGGATTGCTTTGACCTCAAGCGTCCCGAATTGCATGCCGATGCACTTGTGCGCTCCACCTCCGAACGGAACCCAGGCGAATCGGTGGTGTTGGTCTTCGCGCCGAGGCTCGTCGAAACGTGAGGGATCGAACCGCTCCGGATCACTCCAGATCGTTCGATCGAAGTGATTCACGGCAGGCGTTATGGCGCACAACGTGTTCGCGGGGATGTGATATCCGTCGATGGCGACATCTCGAACCGTCTTGCGCATCACCAGCGGAACAGGTGCAAGCAGTCTGAGCGCTTCCTTGATCACGAGGTCGATGACCGTCATCTTCTCCAGGGTCTCAATGTCCGGCAACCCGTCACCGATGGCCGCGGCTTCCGCAGCCGCTGCCTCCTGCCACTGCGGATACCCGGCAAGGAAATAGGTGACCGCTGTGGTGGTAATCGTGGATGTGTCGTGGGCCGCCATCATCAAGAAGATCATGTGATTAACCACATCCTCGTCGGAAAATCGCTCCTCGTCTTCGGTCGTGGCTTGACAGAGAGCAGCGAACAGATCCTCCGTCTCGCCGGCTCGCGCGGCCGGCAGATGCCGGAAGAAGTAGTCCTCCAAGACGCGCCGCCCTTGCACACCAGCGCGGAATCTGGTTCCCGGAAGCGGAGCACGCACAAGGGAACTCGCCGCCCGGACCGTGGCGACGAACGCTTTGTTGACAGCATCGCTCTCGTCCTTGCCGCGACCGCCCATGAAGACGTCGGTAGCTATGTCGAGGGTGAGTTCCTTCAGCAATGGGTAGATTCGAACCGACGGACCCACCGGCCAAGCGGGCACTGCCGTGCGAACGCATGGGGTCACCTGTTCGACATATCCGGTCAAACGCGGACGCGTAAACGCCTCCTGCATGATGCGCCGGTGCATCAAGTGCTCGTCGAAGCTCATGAGCATCAAACCGCGATGGAAGAAGGCGTCGATCAGGAAGGACCAGCCATCCTGAGAGAATGCCTTCGCTTCGCTCGTGAACGCCTCCCGAGTGGCGTTCGGTCCCGCGATGACCACCATCTTGGTGCCGAACGCGCCCATCCACGACACCGAACCCAGACGGTCGTAGCGCTCTCGACTGAAATCCGATCCGAATCGGATGTAGTCGAGCGTGTGACCCACAAAGGGCAGTCCGGCATCCCCCCGGACGGCTTTCAACCCACTGCCCGCGGGTGGCGGTGCCAGTTCACGAACCGGCCAGTCCCGGCTCCATCGACGCCATCTGTCGTCGACGGCGTGAGGCGCGGGGACCATGATCACAGAGGACAACCGCTCCTTCACGTGATGCGCAGGTGCGAGAAGGTGATTCGTCATGGTCCCTCCTGGACGCTGGGCCGCTTTGACGGCGCCTCCACCAGTCTTTACAGAGCTGCCATCAATGTCAATATCTCGACATTATTGGCCTAGCGGTTAAGTGCGTTTCGTGCCCTTAGTCGGCCAGGCTCGGTTCTGCAGGGTCTCCGACCTTGAGACGCCCGACGTTTCTCAAGACGTAATCGCCGCTGTGCGGCTTCCGGGTAAGGAGTCGATAAACCAAGGTAGGCCCCGGCCAGTTCGTCGGGATTTCCCCACTCGAGGCTCGATACCAGCTCGCATACAGCGCCCACACCGACCTCCGTAGTCGCCTTCTCAAGCGCCTGTTGTAGCGTTGCGCGATCTCTGGCTTGACCTCGATCGCATGACCCGGATGAGCAGCCACGACCCTGATGAGCGTTGCGATGTGACGGACCTGTGACTCGATCATGTAGACGATCGACCCCGAGCCCACATTCGTGTTGGGACCATAAAGCAGGAACAGGTTCGGGAACATGGGGACAGTGATGCCCAGATATGCGTATGCCTGGGTCTTCCACACCTCGGCCAAGGAGACTCCGCGAGAGCCGCGCACGGACATCGGGGCGAGAAAAGCGGTGGCGCGAAACCCGGTTCCGTAGATCACGACGTCTGCAGGACGAAATTCGCCGTCCTCGGTCTTGACACCCTTATCGCAGAGCTTTGCGATCGCGTTCGGCACCAACGACACACGATCACTCGCGATTGCTGGGTAGTAGTCATTCGAGAACAGCACTCGCTTGCATCCCGGCGCGTCGGAAGGCGTCAACTGCTCGCGCAAAGATGGGCTAGCAACCTGCCGATGTAGGTGGCGGCGCGCGATCGCACCGAGGACGCGTGAGAGGGGCTTCGCGTCGACTAGCGTCACAGCGAGCAACTCGAAAATTAGCCATACCGCGAAACGCTCGAGGCGCAGCGCTATCGGCAATAATCCGATCACCCAGTGGTGAACGACTCCATACCTGCTGTCCCACTTCGGCAAGATCCACG
>NZ_JCALEJ010000051.1:0-7258 GCF_059813315.1 Mycobacterium sp. NGS11 | reverse complement strand
CCCCCACGTCAGTCTTCTCATCAGCAAGACGTCCGTCCACGCTGATTCTGCACGTCAATGGCTCATCGACTGACACGACAACTGTCACTCCGGCAGCAAAGCCGATATGAGTGCGCTGAATTAGTGGTCTTTGGGGGCGGGGTGCCTCGCGGCGCTCTTAGGCGCTGATTTGAAGACAGACCCTGGGGTCGACAGAAGAGGTCACCCCGCCGTTGTGAGAGTGGCAGGGCAGTGGCGTGTTGCGCAACCCCCCGTGTGAGGGTTAGGCGATGGCCCAGTTGGTTCCGGTGTGGTTGAGGCCCAACGTGATTAGCCTGCGCAGGTTCAGTGCGGCGACTCGGTGGTGGAGCCAGTGGTCGTTTTTTGACGGTGCCGCGGTAGCGCAGTCGGCGGTTGCCGCGGGTGAGCCAGGCGATGGATCGTTCGACCATGGGCCGGTGCCGGTGGTATTCGGTGCGCCAGTCGGGGTCGCGGGCGGCATGGCGGGCAGCACGTTGGAGGGCGTCGTAGGGCCCGATGAGTAGATTTTTGCCGGTGCGGCTGCGGGTGCAGCGGGCTCGTAGCGGGCAGTCGGTGCAGGCCTTGCCGAAGAAGGCGCGTCCGGAGCGGCTGATCGGGCGGGTCAGGCCGTTGGGGCAGGTTGCGCTGCGATTGTCGTGGTCGACGGTGAAGTCATCCACGGTGAACCCGCCGTCGAACGGGCGACAGGCCCGCGGGGAATCGACCCGGTCGGTGTGCCCGCGTGCGGCCAGTTCGGCGCGGAATTCGCCGGACCCATAGGCCGCATCAGCCAGGACGGTCAGCGAATGGGGTTCTTCGGCAAGCAATTTCAGTCCGACGGGCACTTCGTGATTGTCGGGGCCGCTGGCTTTTCTCAGCGCGCAGCCGGTGATGATGCCGGTGTCGGGTTCTACGGCCACATGCGCCTTAAACCCGTCGTAAGCGCGCTGGGGTGATTGACCGACGACAAGCGTTTCCTGGCCTTGTCGATTGGTGGATGTAATAGGTCAACCATGGCGTGCTCCCTTGCCCTGATGAACCCCACAGGCTACTTTCCGGGTCGTGCACAACGCCCTCGAGTGTCATCGCTACTTGGTCCTGCACCTCGGACAGCACCACACTCCCCTGATATCAGCTCGCCGGCCCTTTGCTCGTGTCGGCGAGGAATGCTCCGCTGAGCCGCAGAGCGTCCCGAGCCTCCGGCAAGAGGCGAAACAGGGCCTGGAAGACGTGAATCTGGCCACGCCAAATCTGTAGTTGCGCCGATGATCCCGCCCGTTGCATGCGATCAGCGAACTGTCGCGAGTCGTCGAGCAGCATCTCCCGCCCGCCAACCTGGATCAATGTCGGTGGCATACCAGTCAGATCTGCACACAGGACGTTGACGCGGGGATCGGTCGCGTCAGCTGCGGCAACGTACAGGCCGAGCGTGCGCGAGGCTGACCGGGCCGAGGCAAACGGATCCCGGCGGCGTAGTTCTCTTGCCAGCGCGAGCTGGCATGTCAGATCCAGTACGGGCGATATCAGCAACATCGCGTCGGGCATCGGCAAGTGATGCGCGCGCGCGCCCAGCGATGTAGCCACAGCCAATTGGCCGCCGGCGGAGTCTCCAGCCACCGCGGCCCTGCGGGCCGACGAAGATCCCTCACTGCCGATAAGCCACCGGTAGGCCGCCAGCGCGTCGTCGGCGGCCGCGGGATACGGATGGCGCGGCGCCAGGCGATAGCGGACCGCGAACACCGGCCGACGGGACTCGGCCGACAGTTCGGCGAGCAGGCCCCGGTGAGTCCTCGGCGAGCACATCGCGAACGCGCCCCCGTGAATGTAGAGAATCGGTGGACCATCTGCATCTACGCTCGGGGCAACGATCCAATCGCCTCGCACGCGATCGCCGGCGAAGCCGGTATCGACCTCTTCGACCCGTACTCCGCGCCGCGGCCCGGAAGCGAGGAGGGCTGTCCGAAGCACCCGATCCAGGACCGCGAGCCCGCGCTCATTAGCCGGAAGTACTTGCGTCAGCGGGCGAAGCAATCCGCGTGCCGACGTCGCGACGAAATAGCTCGCCAGGCTTGGATCGCGATGCGCCGAAACTGATGTCACGACTTCGTGCTTATCGTCTTGTCGTCGAAGCTTTCAAAACGATAGTCGGCCAGGTCGAATCTACGGCTGCGCCAGACTGATTCGATCGTCGTTGTCGGACGAAGCGGAACGTCGCCGTGCCTGTCAAAATAATAACTGTTCGCGTCGACGCAGCTGTCCTGCCAGAAGACTTGGCGATGGCGGCGCTTCAGCATCTCGGTGAAGAAACGCTCGTTGGCCTTTTGGCTTACCTCCACGTAAGTCGCACGCCGGGCGCGGGCGTGTCGGAGGCAACGCACGATGTGTGTGGACTGGGCCTCGATGAGCGCGAAGTAGGATGACCCGTTGTACCCGTACGGGCCGAAGATCGAAAAGTGGTTGGGGAATCCGGGCACACTGACCCCCTCATAGGCTTGTAGCCGATTGTCGTCCCACCACTGGGCTTGATCTCGCCCCCCGATACCCTTGAGCGAGTAGGTCGGCATGTTCCCCGGTTCCATGACTTTGAACCCGGTCGCCAGAACGAGCACGTCGATTTCGTGTGATTTGCCGTCAGCCGTGTGTACGGCGGTGGTGTCCAGACGGGTGATCGGGCTGGTCTCGAGATGGACATTGTCGCGGTTGAATGTGGCGAGGTACTCGTTGTGGAAGCCGGGTCGTTTACACCCGAGCGTGTAACGCGGCGTCAGCTTGTCCCGAACGATCGGGTCGACCACCTGTCGACGCATATAGGCCAAAGCCACGCGTTCAAGCATCGATGCCAACGGAATGGCGCTGTGGTAGTGGGCGGCAACGGGGAAAGTGAGCTCAACAAATGATTGACTCGCCAGCCGCATCCCTAGTTGTCCACCCGGCAGATAGTCGAGTAACCGACTCAACAGCCACGGTACGGACAAGTCCAATTTCGGCAAGCACCAGATCGGTGTGCGTTGGAACACCGTCAGTGAGCCGACCTCACCTGCGATGGCGGGGATGAGCTGCACCGCTGAGGCCCCCGTACCGATAACCCCGACGCGTTTTCCGACCAGGTCTTCGTTGTGGTCCCACCGAGAGGTGTGCATGGTTACGCCGCCGAAGACCTTGACACCAGGTATGTCCGGCCATTTTGGCCGCGTCAACACGCCCGAGGCGTTAACGATGAACCGCGCAGTCAATTCCTCCCCCGACGACGTGTTCAGGCGCCATAACGTCGAGCCTTCATCGAAGCGGGCTTCGGTGACGGTGGTGCCGAACCGTATTCGCGACCGCAGGCCGTACTTCCGCACGCAATGCTCAGCGTAGTTCCGCAGTTCGCTGCCCCGCGCGTACGTGCGCGACCACGACGAACGTCTCTCGAAGGAGAATTGATAGCTGTACGACGGGATATCGACCGCGATTCCCGGATAGGTGTTCCAATGCCACGTTCCACCGACATCGGCGGCTTCTTCGACGATCAAGAAGTCCGAGAAGCCGGCCTGTAAGAGTTTGATGCCCATGCCGATTCCGGAGAACCCGGCACCGATCACTATGATCTCGTGGGCGGGCGCACCAGCGCTCTTCATCACGTCGTTACGCTTCATCGAGAAATGCCTATTGCAAGTAGGGTGGGTGGACGCCGACCGGCGGTTGCCGCACGGCACGGCCGGGTTAAGCGCGGTCCTTCATTCGCTTGGCGGGTTTGTTAGCTGAATAGCGTTGCGGTTCAACATCAATGCTCGACGGCGCCGCTTCTCGGCGAGACGATGGCCCTGCGACGCGGTGTAGAGCTGTGCTTGGCCGTCCGCACCGCCGCTGCAGCTCGCGTTGCCTCCGCTTTCTTAGGGCTGGTGGGTTTCGAAGTCTTCAAGTAATCCTCCAACCTAACCTTCGATAGTTGCCGCACGAACTGCATCGCGAATCCCGGATACATGGTGCCGTTGTAGCCGTCCTCGGTGAGATACCAGCTCTTGCAACCCGAGTTCCACGTGGTTCGCGTCAAGCGTCGCTGGAGTTTGCTGTGGTAGCGGTTCTGGCAATCTTCCCGGACATCGAATGTGTGGAGATTGTGGTTGACGATTAGGTTGATGGCTCGCACTATGTAGCCGATCTGGGCCTCCATATAGACGAGCGCAGAGTTGTGGCCGGGGCCGGAGTTGGGACCGAATGTGAGGAACAGGTTCGGGTATCCTGACACGCTCACACTCTTGTAGGCGTAGGCGCCGTGCGACCATTCTGTCCCGAGTTCGCGACCGTTCAAGCCCTTGATGGGAAACGGCGTGCCGGCCTTGCAGACATCGAAGCCGGTCGCGAACACGATGCAGTCCACTTCGTGTTCGATGGCATCAGCGGTCCGTATCCCGTTCGGCGATATCGTCGCGATAGGCCACGTGATGAGTTTGCAGTTGTCGCGCTGCAGAGCAGGGTAGTAGTCGCTAGTCATCAGCATGCGTTTGCAGCCGGGACGAAAGTCCGGGGTCAGCTGTCGCCTCATCCACGAATTCTTCACTTGCCTACGCAAGTTCGCCTTCGCCGCCCACTGGATCGCCGTGGTGACCGGCGTGTCCCATACTATGCCGACGGCCATGATCTCGTGCGCCCAGAACCATGCCTGGCGAGCCGCGCTCTCCGACATCGGTAGTTGACGGAACGCGGACTTCGCCCAGCCGGGATGGGGGAAGTCCGGACGCGGAAGCACCCAACCCGGAGTTCGTTGGAAGACCTTCACCGTCCGCGCCGTCGTGACCAGTTCGGGAATGATCTGCACGGCGCTGGCGCCGGTACCGATGACTGCGACCCGCTTGTTGCTCATGTCGTAGTCGTGATCCCATCGGGCGCTGTGGATCTTGTGACCCGTGTACGAGTCGAGGCCGCGAATGGCCGGGAAGCTTGCATTCGCGAGGGGCCCGCTGGCCATCACCACTGTTCGGGCGCGATACGGCCGGCCCTTCTCGGTATAGGCGGTCCAGGTGCCAGTGCCGTCGTCGAACTCGAGACCGGTGACGTTGATCCCGAATCGGATGAATCGGCTGAGCTGATAGTGCTCCACCACGTCGCTGATGTAGTCGAGTATCTCGTGGCCGCCCGAGTATGCGCGCGACCAGTCTGGATTCTGCTCGAACGAGTACGAGTAGAGCAGAGATGGAACGTCACAGGCGGCACCGGGATACGTGTTGTCTCGCCACGTACCCCCGACGTCATCTGCCCGTTCGAGAATGACGAAGTGGTCGATCCCCTTCTGCAGCAGCCGAATTGCGGTACCAAGTCCAGAAAGACCAGCACCGATGATCAGAACGGTCGATTGATCGCTCACTTTGACACCGGTTCGTACGTCATGTCCCCAGCCCAGGAGGGCAGTTCGCCGAGCACTGGGGTCGGGAAATAGTCGATGACGGTACCCAGTCGCTGAGAGACGAAATGAAAGGGTTGGGCGCGGTTGATGGTCGCCGACAGGTGGGACCGAAGGATGTGATACGCCGGAACGCGGCGACTGAACTCGCTTCGATCGCCGACATTCGAGTAGCGCGTGACGGCGTTGTACAGCTTTTCTTCGGACAAGCCCCACGCAGTGAGGTTGCCCATCATCCTGGTGAGTAGAGGTATATAAAGTAGGGCGCCCAGGAGAATTCTCGGATCAAGGATCGCTCCTACCGTCTCGATCGCGTGTATTCGCATGGGGCTGGCCCCGAGGTCGTTGAGAACCTGGAAACCCACCGCAAGGTGCCGAGATTCGTCACTATTGACCTTGTTGAAGACCTCCCCGCACACCGGGTCTGCCACCTCGTCCAGCAGGAACCTCAGCAACGCACCGTCCAGGGCGCATTCCAACGCCGGAATCGCGGAGCTCATCACCGTCAACGGGAGTGCTCCGCTATATTGGTCGATCCACTCGATCGCCAGCCGAATGTTCTTGCTCGGCATGGGGATTTCCCCCTCTTCGAGCATTCCCCAGCGATGCATCAGGGCGAGTTCGGCGTTCGCGTGGCGCTGCTCCTCGGCGTGGAAGTACCTGTAGATTTCTTTCAACGCCTCGAACGGCGCCTTCGGCGCCATCGCCGCGAAAGCCTGGGCGCCGACATGCTCGATCCAGACCACGTCCGACATGAACTGTTTGAGGTTGGGGCGTTGCTCGTCGGTGATCAACTCCGCGCCCGGCGCCTCCCAGTCGATGTCGGCCAACGCCCACTGCCGATCCTTGATCGTCTCGAGCATCTCGGTGTATTCGAAAGCCATTTCTTCCCTTTCTCCCGTAAGTGCTTATCGAGCGATTCGCTCGACCAGTCCAAGTGAGCGGGCGTAAGTCGCGGGCATCGCTCGCTTGATTCGCCAGGCGATCTTGGCGTCAAGCTGCGGCAAGACATACAGTTCACCGCGGTCGTGGGCGTCCAAGGTGCTCCGTGCGACTGACTCCGGGGAGACGCCGGTCCACTTCATCAGCTTCGCCGCCAATCTTGCCGCGGACTCTTCGATCTGCGGGTTGTCGACGATGTTGGTCTTGACGAACGTGGGACACAGCGCAGTGACGGCGATGCCGGCGCCGCTGAGTTCGGCGGCCAGTGTTTCGGAGAGCGCCAAAACACCGGCCTTGCTGACGTTGTACGCCCCCATTCGGGGAGCTGCGCCGAAGCTCGCTGCCGACGCCACGTTGATCAGGCCTCCGCTGCCCCGGTTACGCAGTCGCGGCACGAAGACCTCGCAACCGTAAATCACTCCCCACAAATTGACCGACAGTATGGACCGCCAGTCGCGCATGGACGTGGCACCGACGACGTTGCCACCCGCCCCGATTCCGGCGTTGTTGATCACCAAACCCGCGGGATCGCCAAACCATCGCTCCGCAGCGTCGGCGAGCTCCCGGACCTGTTCTTCTTCGGAAACGTCACACGCAACATCGAGGCCTTCACCGCCCACCTGTGCGACCAGCGCGACAGTGTCCTTCGCCCGGACCGGATCGAGATCGGCACACACGATTCGCCCTCCCCGGCGGGCAAGTTCGACCGCGAAGGCGCGGCCGATACCGCTGCCTGCCCCTGTGACCACCGCGTCAGCGCGGTGGCTGCGGCGCGGTGAACCACCAAGTCGGATCAGCCTCATTGGTGTACCCGGACTTTCGCGGCCTCGATCGCCGCCGCCGACAGGCTACAACGGAAGGTTGGTGGCACCAGCCACAAATGTGGGCGCATGCCATCAGTTTGGCCCGGCCTCTGACTATTTGTCAAGATCG
>NZ_JCALEJ010000050.1:0-7887 GCF_059813315.1 Mycobacterium sp. NGS11 | reverse complement strand
AGAGGCCAGTTGCCGGGCCAAGAACGTGGGGGGCAAGGTCTATCGTTATGCAGCCCGACGACCCCAGCATCACACCGGTCAGGACCGCGGCCACTGCAATAGCTTTCAGTATCTTTTCCATCGATCACACCTTTCTACTGGTGAGATGACCGGCGGAAAATTTACTGCCGTCGGTTAGCTGATGTTAGCGGGATATTTCGACATGTGTGCAATATTGCGTAAACCGCTGGAGCCGCTCTGTCGAACTCGAAGCAGGCGACAATGCAGCCCGCCGGCGAGCGTAGTGATCAGCCGTAAATCAGGCACCGCGTGTGATCCTGATTTGCCGCGAGGAGCGTAGAGCTGATCCACAACGTTGGGAAATAGGGTCACCACATACACGGCACGAGGCGGTAGCGAACCTTTTCGGTGTATTCGCGGTATCCGTCCAATTCGCCTCTGAGAAGCTGTTCTTCGTCCCGAATGCGCAGGGCGAGCATGATCACGCCCGTTATGACGAAGACCAGTCCCCAGTAGGAACCGAGCGCCAACGGGACGCCGACCATCATGATGACGTTGCCGGAATACATGGGGTGCCGCACCAGCCCATAGAGACCGGTAGACGTCAGCTTTTGGTCTGCTTCGACGCGGATTGTGGCCGCCGCATAACTGTTTTGAATGACCACAAGCATCACCACACTGAGGCCGACGGCTACCAGGACATCGCCGACCAAGCAGGTTGCGGTTGGTACCGCCGACCAACCAAAGCGATGGTCAAGGGCGCTGAGCACAACCGTTGCGGCGAGCGACAAGTACCAGCCGACGATGATGATCTTCTGCGCACTTCGAGTCTCTGCTGTCGGCCCGCCACGCGTGCGCCTCTGAAGCACGGTGGGGTTGGTACGCAGCAGGAAGATGCCGAGCGTCCATGTCGAAAGGGAAGATACCGTGAGAAAAACCCACGCTTGCCAGTAGTGGAGTGTGCCGGCAGTCCCAAACACAATCAGGCCGAACACGACCGGGTCAATCAGCCCGGATACCAACCTTTTAAGAAGGGATTTCACCGACTCTCCTGAATTCACCGCAGGAAATTCTCTTTGCTGGCATGTTTGCTCGCCTGTTCGCTCAGCCGTCGAACCGATGGCGCTTCGAAGAGCGTGGTCACGGGGAGTTCGATGTTCAGGGCCGTATTGATCGCGGCGATTGCTCGCATGGCCGACAGCGAGTCCCCACCCAGGTCGAAGAATGACTCGTCGACTCCGACGCGGCCCACGCCCAGCACTTGGACGAAGATGTCGGCCAGAAGTTCATCGACCAGGGTGGTCGGAGCGGGGCTATCACTGCCACCGATGACATGACGTTTCGGCGACGGCTCCGCTGTGGTCGCGGGTTGGGTCAGCACCGCCCCGCTGCCCCAACTACGACCGTTCCCATCAGTTGGATTCAGCGACATGAGCGGGAGCGCCGGGTCAGCGGTCATGGCGGCCAACATCCGCGTAAATCGCTCCACCACCGCCTCGATCTCGGCGATGGCGAAAAGATCGGTGCGGTACTGCACCCTCAGGTTGAGTTCACGGCCCGGCCCAGCCTGGATCGTCAGGGGGTAGTGATAACAGTCGTGGATGTTGAGCTCGCTTGCGGTCAACCCGTCGGCCCCCACCAAGGCTGCGGCCTCGGTCGGGTAGTTCTCGTAGACGAAAACGGTGTCGAACAGTTGTCCGTGGCCGGTGATGCGGTGGATCTCGTTGAGCGCCAGGTGTTGGTGCTCAACGGTTTTGGCGTGTGCATGCTGCAGCTGATCGAGCAGGTCGGTAGTGGTGGTTGTCGTCGTGAGGTTGGCCCGCACCGGCACGGTGTTGATCAGCAGGCCCACCATCGCGTCGGCGCCCGGCACCTCGGCCGGCCGGCCCGAGACCACCGCACCGAAGGCGACGTCGTGCTGGCCGGTGAGCCCTGCTAGCAGCTGCGCCCAGGCCGCCTGCAGCACGGTGTTGACGGTGGTGTGCTGCGCGCGGGCCAGTTCGCTTATCGCGCCGGTGATGTGCTCCGACACCCGATAGGAGGCCACACCACGACACCCCTGCCCCACCCGATCCGCTGGCCCGACCAAAGTGGGAACTTCAAAGCCGGCCAACACCGCACCCCAGGCCGCGCGCGCGGCCTCGAGGTCCCTCTCGGCGAGCCAGCTGACAAAGCGGCGATACGGAACCGGCGCGGGCAGCCGCTGCCCCTGATAACCTGCGAAGATTTCGGCCAGCAATAGCGGCAGCGACCAACCATCGAGCGCGATGTGATGATTTGTGAGCACGATGCGGTGCTGCTCTGGTGCGGTGCGAATCAATGCAACGCGAACGGGCGGCTCGTCGGTGAGGGCGCACACCGCAGCGCGTTCGGCGGCGCACAGCCACTCCACCCACTGCTCGACGTCCCCAGCCTTCAGCTCGGCATACCGCCAGGGCACCCCGGGATCAGCGGGGATAACCTGCACCGGCTGATCGAAATGCTCGAGGTACCGGGCCGCCAGGTGAGGATGCCGCTGAATCACGATCTGCACCGCATCGCGCAGCCGGTCCGGATCAAGCGGACCACTCACCGTGATACCCAGCTGCACCGCGTAAACGTCATCCCCCGTGCGCTGTGCGGCTCGGGCATGGAAGAGCAATCCCTGCTGCAGCGGGGTCAGCGGCAACACGTCGGCAATCCGGTATAGGCGTTGCAACTCATCGATCTGGTGTTGGTGGAGCCGGGCGGGTGCGATATCTGAGGGTGTCAGCCCGCCGCCGCCGTGTTGGACGTGTGCGCAGATGCCGGCCAGGGCCTCGAACCACAACTGACCCAGCAGGCTGACCTGCGCGTGATCGAGCGCTGAGGGCGCCCACGTCCAGTTGGCGTGCAGCTGTGGGCCGGTCTCGATGTCGACAGTGCCCGCATTGAGTTCCACGGTGTGCGCCAACGTCATTGGAATCCGCGCCGCAACGCCGGCCACCGACAGCCCGTCCTGGCTGACCCGCCACACCTCATCAGTGCCCTCGGCCGCTGGGGCGCCCAACCGCCCGAGATAGTTGAATCCGATCGCCGGGTCGGGCCCGGTCAGGTCGACCTCGGTGTTCAGATAGCGCAACAGCCCATAGGTCAATCCGTCCGGATGAGCGCGAAGTTGTTCCTTGGCGTTTTTGACCAACGCACCCAGGGCCGACTCACCGGCGATCACCCGGGCCCAGTCCAGCCCACCGACCGTCAGCGACACCGGGTATTTGGTGGTGAACCACCCCACCGTGCGCGACAGATCCAGATCTGCGCCCAACTCCTCGTGACGGCCGTGCCCCTCGACGTCGATGCCGACCGACCCACCCCCGCAGTCGGCGAACTGCGTCCACGCCAATCCCAAGGCGATCAACAAGATGTCCTGAATGCCGGCGTGAAACGCTGCGGGCACCTCACCGAGCAGCATCCGGGTCGTCGCGACATCCAGTTGCACCGACAAATGCCCCGCCGCGGCGAAGGTATCCACATCCGGTTGCACCGGCGGCAGCACCGCCGGTGTCGCTGCCACCTTCTGCCACGCCTCGGCGTGCTGCACCACCGCCGGATCATGTGCGTGCTCGGCCAACAGCGCGGCCCACCGGGCAAACGAGGTACCCCCCTCGGGCAACGCCACCGGTTGGCCGCTGCAATGCTGCGCCCACGCAATATTGACGTCTTCCAACAGGATTCGCCACGACACCCCATCGACCACCAGGTGATGCACGACCAACGCCAGCTGACTCGTATCGGCACCCCACACCGCGCGCAGCATCACCCCGCCAGCCGGGTCCAACCGCGAGCGCGCCGCGATCAGCGCCGCATCCGATAGCACCTGCACCGATTGCAGGCAGCCACGCGCATCCACCGAACCCGGCTGCGACACCGTCAACGACCAGTCCCCGCCGACGCGCGACCGCAACATGGCATGACGGTCCAGCACGGCCTGCAACACCACCACCACCTCGGGCTCGCTCACCCCCGCCGGCGCCTGCACCACCACGGTCTGGTTGAACTGCTCAACCGCACCATCCACGCCGGCCAGCCACCGGATGATCGGAGTCGACACCACCGGCCCGACACCGGTATCGACCACACCACCGGCGTCGGTGTCCAGGGTTACCACCGCCGCCAGCCGGGCCACCGTCTGCTCGACGAAAACGTCGCGCGGCCGACACACCAGCCCGGCGAACCTGGCCCGGGCCACCACCTGAATAGCCGAAATGGAGTCCCCACCCAGCTCGAAAAAGGAGTCCTCGACACCGACCCGCTCCACGCCCAGGACTTGGGCATAGATGCCGGCCAAAATCTCTTCGGTGGACGTGGCCGGGGCCCGATAACGTTCGGCATCGCCGTAATCCGGCGCCGGCAGGGCCTGCTTGTCGAGCTTGCCGTTGACCGTCAACGGCAACGCCTCAAGCACCACCACCGCCGCGGGCACCATCCACGACGGCAACCGCTCCGCCAACACGGCACGAACATCGCGCGAATCGGCCGCCCCGGTGACATAACCCACCAGCCGCTTATCACCAGGACGGTCCTCGCGAGCAACCACCACCGCCTGCCCCACACCGGCCAAACCGGCCAACACCGCCTGAATCTCACCCAGCTCGATCCGATACCCGCGGATCTTCACCTGCTCATCGACACGACCCAGATACTCCAACTGCCCATCGCAGCGCCACCGCACCAAATCCCCAGTGCGATACATCCGCACCCCCGACCCACCGAACGGACACGCCACAAACCGCGACCCGGTCAACCCCACCCGACCCACATACCCATACGCCACACCACGGCCGGCCACATACAACTCCCCCATGACCCCGGGTGGCACCGGACGCAACCAACCATCCAGCACAAAAAAGCCCAAGTGCCCCAACGGCATCCCGATCGGGCTCGCATTGATATCGACGTCATCGTCGACGATCTCCCGAATCGACGCATGCACCGTCGTTTCGGTGATGCCATACATATTGATCAACCGCGGTGAACCCGGATGGTCTTGAAGCCACGCACCGAGGCGCTGGGGTTCCAACGCCTCACCGCCGAACACGACCGTTTCCAGTTTGAGCTGATCTGTTCGCTCGGGTAACAGCGCGTCGACGGTTTGCAGCGCGTAAAACGCCGACGGCGTCTGGCTCAGCACGCTGACCTGCTCGGCCACCAGGAGGCCGTGTAGCTCTTCGGGCGAGCGGGCGACCGATTCGGGTACCACCACCAGCCGGCCGCCGCGTAGTAGCGCACCGAAGATCTCCCACACCGAGAAATCGAACGCCAACGAATGACACTGCGACCAAACGTGATTCGCCGGCACCTCGTTGTCCAGGGACTCTAGCAAGCAGGTGACGTTGTGGTGGGGGATGGCTACCCCTTTGGGTGTTCCGGTGGTTCCTGAGGTGTAGATCAGGTAGGCGGTGTCGTCGGGGGCTGGCGGTGGCATCGCGGTGGTGGGGTGGGTCTGGGTGTGGGGGTCGTCGATGTCGATGAGCGGCAGCTGGTGGCCGGCTAGCCGCTCGGCCAACCTGGTGGTGGTGATCAGCGCGACGGGGTCGGCGTCGTCGAGGACGAACTCGATGCGCGCCGCGGGCATCGCCGGGTCGATCGGCACGTAGGCCGCCCCGGTTTTGAGCACCGCGACAATCGCCACGACCGCTTGAGCCGAGCGGGGCACCAGCAGCCCCACACACGCGCCCGGGCCCGCGCCGCGCCCCACCAACAGGTGCGCCAACCGGTTCGAGGCCTCATCAAGCTCGCGATAGCTCATCGAGGCGCCTTCGAAGCTGATCGCGACCGCCTCGGGGGCGCGGGCCACCTGTGCGGCCAACACCGCCGGGATCGACACCCCCGATGTCACCGGCGTGCTGAGCATCGCGCGGTTACCCCAGCCGTCCACGCGTGCTCGCTCGACATCGTCGAGCACATCCACCGACGACAACCGCCGCCCCGGATCAGCGGTCATCGCCTCGATCACCCGCCGCAACCGCTCCACGAGCACTTCGATGGTGGGTGCGTCGAACACATCGGTGCGAAACTCCACCGTCCCGCCAATGCCGGCGGGCGCCCCTGATTCATCCCAGCGCTGCCCAAGGGAAAGCGACAGGTCCATGCGCGCGGTGTGGGTGTGCACCGGCAGCGGCGATGCCTGCACCTCGCCCAACGCCACCATCGCTGCCGGGTCGGCGGCCTGCCAGTTCTGCCAGGCCAACATCACCTGCACCAGCGGGTGATGCGCCAGGCTGCGGGTGGGATTGAGCCGATCAACGAGCACCTCGAAGGGCACGTCTTGGTGGTCATAGGCGGCCAGGCTGCGCGCGCGCACCTGGGCCAGCAGACCAGCGATCGTGGGATCGCCACCTAGATCCACCCGCAACACCAACGTGTTGACGAAAAAACCCACCAACTCATCAAGCGCCGGATCACGCCGCCCCGCGACCGGAAACCCCACCGCCACATCGCAACTGGCACCCAGCGTGCCCAACAGCACCGCAAGCGCGGCCTGCACCACCATAAAGCTCGTCGCATCGTGCTCGCGAGCCAGCCGGGTCATCCCCAACTGCAGCTGGGCTGGCCAGTCCACCGTCACCGTGGCGCCGCGCTGATCAGCGACCGGCGGATAGGGCCGATCGGTGGGCAACACCAGCCGCTCAGGCAGCCCCGCCAGCATCTGTTCCCAGTACGCCAGCTGCGCGCCGATGCGGCTGCCGGGATCGTCGAGGCCACCGAACTGGGCGCGCTGCCACAGCGTGTAGTCGACATACTGCACCGCCAACGGCGCCCATCCCGGGACCTGGCCGCTCAGCCGCGCCCGATACGCCTTGCCCAGATCGGCCACCAACGCGGTGAGCGACCAGCCGTCAGCGGCGATATGGTGCACCACCGCCACCAACACATGCTCATCAGCAGCGATCCGGAAAAGCCTGGCCCGCAACGGAATCTCGCTCGCCAGATCAAAACCGTGACCCGCCGTCTCCACGATCGCTTGATCAAGCCGATCCCGCGACCAGCCGGCCGCATCGATGATCTGCCAACCAAAATCGACACCCCCAGCGGCCATCACCACCTGATGCGGAACACCATCGACCGCGCCGAACACCGTGCGCAGACTCTCATGGCGGCCCACCACATCACCCAACGCCGCCCCCAACGCCCCAGCATCCAAGCGCCCACACAGCCGCAACGCCGTCGCCATGTTGTAGACCGCCGACGGGCCCTGCAACTGATCGATAAACCACAACCGGTTCTGGGCAAACGACAACGGCACCACCGCCGGACGCTCACCGGCAGCCACCACCGGCTCCAACCCACCCCCACCCGAACCGATCCGGGCCGCCAACCGGGCCACCGTCGGCGCATCGAAAACCTCACGCACCCCAAGACCAGCACCCAACGAGGTATTGACCGCCGCGACCAACCGCATCGCCGACAACGAATCCCCACCCAAATCAAAGAACGAATCATCGACCCCGACCCGCTCCACACCCAGCACCCGCGCATAGATACCGGCCAAAACATCCTGCATGGGCGTGACCGGAGCCCGGTAACGATCGACATCGCAGTACTCCGGTACCGGCAGGGCCCGCTTGTCGAGCTTGCCGTTGACCGTCAACGGCAACGCCTCAACCACCACCACCGCCGCGGGCACCATCCAAGCCGGCAACCGCTCGCCCAGCCCCTCACGCAGCTCGGCCGGATCCACCGCTCCGACAACGTAACCCACCAACCGCTTCTCACCGGGCCGATCCTCACGGGCAACCACCGCCGCCTGCTCCACCCCAGCCAAACCGGCCAACACCGCCTGGATCTCGCCGAGTTCAATGCGATACCCGCGGATCTTCACCTGCTCATCAGCACGACCCACATACTCCAACTGCCCACCCGCACCCC